>NZ_JBSGEL010000145.1:0-6682 GCF_053602875.1 Kitasatospora sp. NPDC004289
CTTGGAGATCACCTGGAAGACCAGGTTCGCCGGGACGCAGACATCGCACGCGGTTAGGCGTCAAGCGAGGCTTGAGGCGGATGACGCGCTGCTGGGCGGGGCCGTTGGGGGCGGTCAGGCCGTTGGAGGCGCCGTCCTGGTTCACCGCACTGCCGCGCAGCACCGCCAGCACGGGGTGCCCGTGGCGCCGCGCGTCGGAGAGCCGCTCGACCAGCAGCAGGCCCACGCCCTCCGCCCAGCCGGTGCCGTCCGCCTCGGCGGCGAAGGCCTTGCACCGGCCGTCGGCGGACAGGCCGCGCTGGCGGGAGAACTCCACGAAGCCCTGGGCGGTGGCCATCACGCTCACCCCGCCGGCCAGCGCGAGGTCGGACTCGCCGGAGCGCAGCGACTGCGCGGCCAGGTGCAGCGCGACCAGCGAGGAGGAGCAGGCGGTGTCCACCGTGACGGCCGGGCCCTCGAAGCCGAAGGTGTAGGAGATCCGGCCCGAGGCCACGCTGTCCAGGCCGCCGATCCCCAGGAAGCCCTCCAACTCGCCCGGGGCGTCGTGCAGTCGGGGCGTGTAGTCGCTGCCCGCGATCCCGGCGAAGACCGCCGTCCGGCTGCCGCGCAGGCCGGCCGGGTCGATGCCGGCCCGTTCGAAGGCCTCCCAGGCCGTCTCCAGCAGCAGGCGGTGCTGCGGGTCGGTGGCCAGCGCCTCGCGCGGCGAGATGCCGAAGAACTCGGCGTCGAACTCGGGCGTGGTGTCGAGGAATCCGCCGTGCCGGGTGTAGGAGGTGCCGGGGTGGTCCGGGTCGGGGTGGTAGAGCGCCTCCAGGTCCCAGCCGCGGTCGGCCGGGAACTCGCCGATGGCGTCCACGCCCTCGCTGACGACCCGCCAGAGGTCGTCCGGCGAGGCGATCCCGCCCGGCAGGCGGCAGGCCATGCCGACAATCGCGATCGGCTCGTGCTTGGCCCGCTCCACCTCCTGGAGCCGCTTGTTGGCCTTCTGGGCGTCGGCCAGGGCCCGCTTCAGGTAGTCCCTGAGCTTCTGGTCGTTGGACATGGTTGCCTCTCGGATCACGTGCGGGTGGTTGCGGTGCGGGCGCTCAGTCGGAGTTGCCGTCGATCAGGGCGAAGAGCTCCTCGTCGGTGGCGCTGTCCAGGTCCAGGTCGAACTCGTCCTCGCCGGAGGGGTCCTGGCCCCAGCGGTCGACCAGGGCCCGCAGCCGGGCCAGCACCTGATCGCGGTCCTGGTCCACCGGGCCGTCCAGCAGCCGCTCCAGCGCGGCCACCGACTCAAGGGCGCCGAGCTCACCCGCCCGGTCCCCGACCGGCAGTTCGGCCAGCAGGTGGGCGGCCAGCGCGGCCGGGTTCGGGTGGTCGAAGACCAGGGTGGCGGGCAGCTCCAGGCCCGTCCCGGCGCCGATCCGGTTGCGCAGCTCGACGGCGGTCAGCGAGCTCAGGCCCAGGTCCCGGAAGGCCCGGTCGGCGCCGACCTCCCCGGTGTCGGGGTGGCCGAGCACCGCCGCCGCCTCCCGGCGGACCAGGTCCAGCAGCAGCGCCTCGCGGGCCGACGGGTCGTCGAGGACCGCGAGCCGGGCCACCCAGGGGGCGGTCTCGCCCGCCTCGGCGGCCCGGGCGGCCGGGGCCGTCACGGTGGAGTTGGTGACGGTGGCGTCCAGCCAGTACCGCTGGCGCTGGAAGGCGTAGCCGGGCAGCGCCAGCCGGCGCGGCCGGGCTCCGGCCAGCACGGCCGGCCAGTCCACCGCCGCGCCGCGCACCCAGAGTTCGGCGGCCGAGAGCAGGAAGCGGTCCAGGCCGCCGTGGTCCCGGCGAAGGGTCCCGGTGACGACCGAACCCCGTCCGGCCCCGGCGGACTCCAGGGTCTCCTGGAGCGGGACGGTGAGCACGGGGTGCGGGCTCACCTCGACGAAGACCGCGTGGCCCTCGGCGGCCAGCGCTCGGGCCGCCTCCTCGAAGCGGACGGTCTCGCGCAGGTTGGTCACCCAGTACTCGGCGTCCAGCCCGGCGGTGTCCTGCCAGTCCCCGGTGACGGTGGAGAGCAGCGGCACCTCGCCGGTGCGCGGGCGGACCGGGGCGAGCAGCTCCAGCAGCTCCTCCCGCAGGCCGTCGACCTGGGCGGAGTGCGAGGCGTAGTCCACCGGGATCAGCCGGGCCCGGACCTCCTCCGCCCGGTAGCCCTCGACCAGTTCGGCCAGCGCCTGCGGCTCCCCGGAGACCACGGTGGCCGAGGGGCCGTTGACCACGGCGACCGAGAGCCTGCCTCCCCAGGCGGCGATCCGCTCGGTGACCTCGGCGGCGGGCAGCGCCACCGAGGCCATTCCGCCCCGGCCGGAGAGGGCCAGGATGGCCCGGCTGCGCAGGGCCACCACCCGGGCGCCGTCGGCCAGGCTCAGGCCGCCGGCCACCACGGCGGCGGCGATCTCGCCCTGGCTGTGGCCGACCACCGCGTCCGGGCGGACGCCGTGGGCCTGCCAGAGCTCGGCCAGCGAGACCATCACGGCCCACAGCACCGGCTGCACCACGTCCACCCGGTCCAGGCCGGGCGCGCCCGGCTCCCCGCGCAGCACGTCCAGCAGGGACCAGTCGGTGTGCGGGGCCAGGGCCGCCGCGCACTCGGCGATCCGGGCCGCGAAGGCCGGTGCGGTGTCCAGGAGTCCGACCGCCATGCCGGCCCACTGGGAGCCCTGGCCGGGGAAGACAAAGACGGTCCGGCCGTCCACGTCGGCCCGGCCGGTGACCAGGGCGGGCGAGGGGTCGCCCGCCGCGAGCAGCGTCAGCCCGGCCGGGTCGCCGACCACCACGGCCCGCTCCTCCAGCGCGCCCCGGGTGGTGACCAGGGCGTGCGCCACGTCGACCGGCTCGGCGCCCTCCAGGGCCTCCGCCACCCGCCCGGCCTGCTCGCGCAGGGCCTGCGGCGTGCGGGCCGAGACCGCGAAGGGCAGCACCGGCGGGGTGGCACCGCGCTCGGGGGCCGGGGCCTCCTGCGGGGCCTGCTCGATGATGACGTGGGCGTTGGTGCCGGAGACCCCGAAGGAGGAGATCCCGGCCCGGCGCGGGCGGTCCACCCCGGGCCACTCCTGACGCTCGGTCAGCAGCTCGACCGCACCGGCCGACCAGTCCACGTACGGGGACGGCTCGTCCACGTGCAGGGTCTGCGGCAGCACGCCGTGGCGGATGGCCTGCACCATCTTGATCACCCCGGCGGCGCCGGCGGCGGCCTGGGTGTGACCGATGTTGGACTTCAACGAGCCCAGCAGCAGAGGCTGTTCGCGGTCCTGCCCATAGGTGGCCAGCAGCGCCTGGGCCTCGATCGGGTCACCCAGCCGGGTGCCGGTGCCGTGGCCCTCAACGGCGTCCACCTCGTGCGCGGCCAGCCCGGCCTGCGCGAGCGCCTGCCGGATGACGCGCTGCTGGGACGGGCCGCTCGGGGCCGTCAGGCCGTTGGAGGCGCCGTCCTGGTTGACGGCGCTGCCGCGCAGTACCGCCAGCACGGGGTGCCCGTGGCGCCGCGCGTCGGAGAGCCGCTCGACGAGCAGCAGGCCCACGCCCTCGCCCCAGCCGGTGCCGTCCGCCGCCCCCGCGTAGGCCTTGCAGCGGCCGTCCTCGGAGAGGGCTCGCTGGCGGGAGAACTCCACGAAGGTGGTCGGGGTGGACATCACTGCGACGCCTCCGGCCAGCGCCAGGTCGCACTCCCCGGTCCGCAGCGACTGGGCGGCCAGGTGCAGGGCGACCAGCGAGGAGGAGCAGGCGGTGTCCACCGTGACGGCCGGGCCCTCGAAGCCGAAGGTGTAGGAGATCCGGCCCGAGGCCACGCTGCCCGCGCTGCCGTTGCCGAGCCAGCCCTCCAGCTCCGCCGGGACCTCACGGACCCGGGGCGCGTAGTCGTGGTACATCATCCCGGCGAAGACGCCGGTCCGGCTGCCGCGCAGGGTGGCCGGGTCGATGCCCGCGCTCTCCAGCGCCTCCCAGCCGGTCTCCAGCAGCAGGCGCTGCTGGGGGTCGGTGGCCAGCGCCTCGCGCGGGGAGATCCCGAAGAACGCGGCGTCGAACTCGGCGGCCCGGTCGAGGAATCCGCCGTGCCGGGTGTACGAGGTGCCGGGCCGCTCCGGGTCCGGGTCGTAGAGGTTCTCCAGGTCCCAGCCGCGGTCGGTCGGGAACTCCCCGACGGCGTCCCGGCCTTCGGCCACCAGCTGCCAGAGCTCGTCCGGCGTGGTCACCCCGCCGGGCAGGCGGCAGGCCATGCCGACGATGGCGATCGGGTCGTCGGCGGGCAGCGGCGCCGGGGACGCCGTACGGACCGCCGGGGCCTTCGCCGCGCCGAGCAGCTCGGTGAGCAGGTGCTCGGCGAGGGCGGCCGGGTTGGGGTGGTCGAAGACCAGGGTCGCCGACAGGCGCAGGCCGGTGGCCGCGCCGATCCGGTTGCGCAGCTCCACGGCGGTCAGCGAGTCCAGCCCGAGGCTGGTGAACGGCCGCTGCGCGCCGACCGAGCCGGCGTCCGTGCCGAGCACGGCGCCCACCTCGGTGCGGACCAGACGCAGCACCGTGGCGAGGCGCTCGGCCCGGTCCGGCAGCGCGGCCAGCCGCTCCGTGAGCGCGGCCTCCCCCGCCGCCGCACCACCGCTGCCCGCCGCCCGGCGGACCGGGCGGACCAGGCCGCGCAGCAGCGCGGGCACCGGACGGCCGCGCAGGGCGGCCAGGTCGAGCGGGGCGGGGACCAGCACCGGACGGTCCGTCAGCAGGGCGGCCGCGTCGAAGAGCGCGGCCCCCTCGGCCGAGCCGATCGGGCGGATCCCGAGCCGGGCCAGGCGGGCGTGGTCGGTGGCGCTCAGGTGGCCGGTGATGCCACTGGCCTCGGCCCACTGGCCCCAGGCCAGCGACTGGGCGGGCAGGCCGATCGAGCGGCGGTGGGCGGCGAGCGCGTCCAGGTAGGTGTTGGCGGCGGAGTAGCTGGCCTGCCCCGGCGAACCGAGGACGGCGGCGACCGAGGAGTAGAGCACGAAGGCGGCCAGCTCGTGACCCCTGGTCAGCTCGTGCAGGTGGCGGGCGCCGTCGGCCTTCGGGGCCCACACCGTCTCCAGCCTGGACGGCGTCAGCGCGCCGAAGACGCCGTCGTCCACCACACCGGCCGTGTGCACCACGGCGGTGAGTGGGTGCTCGGCCGGTACCGCGGCGATCGCGGCGGCCAGCGCCTCGCGGTCCGCCGCGTCGGCGGCCGCGATGGTCACCCGTGCACCCAGGCCGGCCAGCTCCTCGCGGAGTTCGGCCGCACCGGGGGCGGCGTCGCCACTGCGGGAGAGCAGCAGCAGGTGCTTCACACCGCGCTCGGCGACCAGGTGACGGGCCAGCAGCCCGCCCAGCACACCCGTGCCACCGGTGATCAGTACGGTGCCCTCGCGGTCCCACGGCCGCGCCTCGCCGTGCTCCGGCACGCTCACCCGGGCCAGCCTCGGCACGTGCACCCGGCCGTCACGGACGGCCAGTTGGGGCTCACCGGAGGCCAGCACGGCCGGCAGCAGCCCGCCGAGCTCGCCGTCCACCAGGACGATCCGTTCCGGGTGCTCGGACTGCGCGGAGCGCAGCAGCCCCCAGACCGGGGCCACCACCGGGTCCGGTGCCTCGCCGGCGACGGAGACGGCACCGCTGGTCACGACGACCAGCCGGGCCCCCTCGTTCGCCTCGTCGGCGAGCCATCCCTGAGTCGCGGTCAGCACCTCGGCGAGCACACCATCCCGGGCCTCGGCCCGCAGGACGGTGTGGGCGGGCAGGTCGTCCGCCTCGGGCAGCGCGAGCTCCGGCCACTCGACCGCGAACAGCGCGTCCCGGTCGACCGCCGGGGCCGTGCCCAGCGCGCCGTCCTGCACCGGCCGGGTGACCAGGGAGGCGAGCGAGATCACCGGGCGCCCCTCGGCGTCGGTGGCCTCGATGGCGTAGTCGTCCGCGCCGCTGACGGTGAGCCGGACCCGGATCCGGGTGGCACCCGCCGCGTGCAGCGAGACGCCCTGGTAGGCGAACGGCAGGCGCCGCACCCCGGCGGCGCTGCCGTGCAGGGCCGGGAGTTGGGCCGCCGCGTCCAGCAGGGCCGGGTGGATGCCGAAGCGGGCGGCGTCCTGGGCGAGCTGCTCGGGGAGGGCGGCCTCGGCGTACAGGGCGTCGCCGTCGCGCCAGACCGTCTCCAGGCCGCGGAAGGCGGGCCCGTAGTCCAGCCCGACCCCGGCCAGCAGCTCGTACGCCTCGGCGACCGGGATCTCCTCGGCGCCCTGCGGCGGCCAGGCGAAGGGCTCGGCGGCGGCCGGCGTCCGCTCGGACAGCAGGCCGGAGGCGTGCCTGGTCCAGTCCCCCGCCACGCCTGCCCGGGAGTGGACGGCGACCGGACGCGTTCCGTCCTCGGCCGACTCACCGACGGTGACCTGGAGTTGGAGAGCGCCCTCGGCCGGGAGCAGCAGCGGCGATTCGACCACCAGCTCCTCCAGGGTGGCCGCGCCGACCTCGTCACCGGCCCGGACGGCCAGTTCGACCAGGGCCGCGCCGGGTGCCAGCACGGTGCCGAGCGCGACGTGGTCGGCCAGCCAGGGGTGGGTGCGCAGCGAGAGGCTGCCGGTCAGCACCACGCCCGAGGAGCCGGCCGGGCTCAGCGCCGCGCCGAGCACCGGGTGCTCGACCGCGCCGAGGCCCAGGCCGC
>NZ_JBSGEL010000146.1:0-6443 GCF_053602875.1 Kitasatospora sp. NPDC004289
ACCTCAGCGGTGCCCGCCCGATGCCGGTCGACGTCCTCGACGCGGTGGTGCTCGCCCTCGGCGTGGCACCCCGGGACAGCGCCCGCTGGGCCGCGCGCCAAGGCCGTCGCCACCGAGGTCGGCATCGATGCCGAGGACGTGATCGCCGAGGTCCTCCCCGAGGACAAGGTCGCCGCCGTGCGCAGGCTGCAGGAGGAGGGCCGCTCGGTCGCCATGGTCGGCGACGGGGTCAACGACGCCGCCGCCCTCGCCCAGGCCGACCTCGGCCTCGCCATGGGCACCGGCACCGACGCCGCCATCGAGGCCGGCGACCTCACCCTGGTCCGCGGCGACCTGCGCTCGGCCGCCGACGCCATCCGGCTCTCCCGCCGCACCCTGGCCACCATCAAGGGCAACCTCTTCTGGGCCTTCGCCTACAACGTCGCCGCCATCCCGCTGGCCGCCGCCGGACTGCTCAACCCGGTGGTCGCCGGGGCCACCATGGCCTTCTCCTCGGTCTTCGTGGTCACCAACAGCCTGCGCCTGCGGCGTTTCGACGCGGCCCGCTGACCGGGAGCCGACGCAGCGTCAGGGCCCGGGACGGACAGACCGTCCCGGGCCCTGACGGCGTCTCAGCGGCCGAGCAGCTCCCCGCCGTTGCAGTGCAGGATCTCGCCGGTGATGAAGCCCGCCTCCCGGGAGGCCAGGAAGTAGACCGCCGCCGCGACCTCGCCGGACTCGCCGATCCGCCCCAGCAGCGTGCGGGCCGCCCGGCGGGAGACCTCCGCCTCGTCGAGGCGGGGGCCGAAGAACTCGGTGCCCGAGACGGTGCCCGGGGCCACGATGTTGGCCGTGATGCCGGAGGTGCCGAGCTGGGCGGCCAGGAAGTGGTTCCAGGCGTGCAGGGAGGCCTTGGCGGCCCCGTACGAGCCGGCCCCGCGCAGGGCGGCGATCGAGCTGACCGTCACCACCCGGCCGCTGCCCTGGGTGAACCGGTCGCGGAGCGACTCGGTGAGCAGCACCACGGTGAGCACGTTCCGCTCGAAGTCCCCGCGCCAGCGGGCCAGCAGCGCGTGCGGGCCGCCGCCGATCACGGTCTCCCGGCTGCCGGCGTTGTTCACCAGCACGTCCACCTGGGCCGGCAGCGCGTCCAGCGCGTGCTCCACCGCGTCCGGGTCGGCCAGGTCGCAGACCAGCGGGGAGACGTTCGGGCCGAGGTCGGAGGCGGCTCTCTCCAGGACCTCCCGGCGGCGGCCGACGATCACGACCCGCTCGCCGGCCTCGGCGAAACGGCGGGCCACCTCGTACCCGATGCCGGTGCCACCGCCCGTGACGACGACGTTCCTGGCCATCTGCGCACTCCCTCCCTGCTCCGGCCACCGCAGCTGAGGGCGCGGCGGTCCGTCCCGGAATGGGTCGATTCCTATCACGCTCGGTTGCGGCGACTGTGGGGAGGGTGACGTAGCCCGTCTGAGATGGTGTGGTATGTGCCGTGTACCGGCCATGCACCCGGTCATGCACGGAGCGTGGAGAGAGCCAACTCACACCCCCTCCCCGTAACTTTGCGACCCCGGACACGTCTTACCTTTGTAGTACGACGGCTCCGGCCGTCGGGACGGGGCTCCGGCGGGCCCCGGTACGGCTGCCGAACCGTTTCGGCGGCCTCGCGCACGACGCCGGGGAGCGGTAACGGGCTCGGAACGCTTTGAGCGGCCGTTCCGGGCCCACCAGGACCGCCCCCGGGCGTCGTGCGCCGCGGGAACGCGGAAGGGCCCGGCTGCCAGTGGCAGCCGGGCCCTTCCGCGTCAGTGGGGCGCCCGTGAGGACCTCCCGGGTCAGCGACCCTCGAGCTTCACGTAGTCGCGGATCTCCACGCCGGTGTAGATCTGACGCGGACGGCCGATGCGGCTGCCCGGGTCGTTGATCATCTCGTGCCAGTGGGCGATCCAGCCCGGAAGCCGGCCGAGGGCGAACAGCACGGTGAACATGCTGGTCGGGAAGCCCATGGCGCGGTAGATCAGGCCGGTGTAGAAGTCCACGTTCGGGTAGAGCTTGCGCGAGACGAAGAAGTCGTCCTTGAGCGCGTGCTCCTCCAGCTTGAGCGCGATCTCCAGCAGCTCGTCGGACTTGCCGAGCTGGCCGAGCACCTCGTGCGCCAGGATCTTGACCTGGGCGGCACGCGGGTCGAACGCCTTGTACACGCGGTGACCGAAGCCCATGAGCTTCACGCCGTCCTCGCGGTTCTTCACCTTGCGGATGAAGGTGTCGACGTCGCCGCCGGTCTTCTGGATCTCCTCCAGCATCTCCAGCACCGCCTGGTTGGCGCCGCCGTGCAGCGGGCCCCAGAGGGCCGAGATGCCCGCCGAGATGGAGGCGAACTGGTTGGCGTGGCTGGAGCCCACCAGACGGACCGTGGAGGTCGAGCAGTTCTGCTCGTGGTCCGCGTGCAGGATCAGCAGCTTGTCCAGCGCGTTGACGATGACCGGGTTGATCTCGTAGTCCTCGGCGGGGACCGCGAAGGTCATCCGGAGGAAGTTCTCGACGTAGCTCAGGTCGTTGCGCGGGTAGACGAACGGCTGGCCGACCGACTTCTTGTACGCGTACGCGGCGATGGTCGGGAGCTTGGCGAGCAGCCGGACCGTCGACAGGTGGCGCTGGCCGGCGTCGAACGGGTTGTGGCTGTCCTGGTAGAAGGTGGACAGCGCGCCGACCACCGACGACAGCATCGCCATCGGGTGGGCGTCCCGCGGGAAGCCCTGGTAGAAGCGCTTGACGTCCTCGTGCAGCAGGGTGTGCTGGGTGATCTCGTTGCTGAACTCCGCCAGCTGCTCGGTGGTCGGCAGCTCACCGTTGATCAGCAGGTACGCGGTCTCGATGAAGCTGCCCTGCTCGGCCAGCTGCTCGATCGGGTAGCCGCGGTAGCGCAGGATGCCGTTGTCGCCGTCCACGAAGGTGATCGCGGACTTGTAGGCGGCGGTGTTGCCGAAGCCGTTGTCCAGGGTGACCAGGCCGGTCTGCGGGAGCAGCTTCGAGATGTCGAAGCCGGCGTTGCCCGCAGTGCTCTCGACGACGGGGTACTCGTACTCGCCGTCCTGGTACCGCAGTACTACCGAGTTGTCGCTCACGTCTTCCTCACCGACGAAATGAATCCTCATCCAAGGTGCCCTGACTGACTCTACGATCCACCATCGGGCCGATCACCGTGCACCCGGGGTGGGCCGGAAAGGCCCTGCACCTACAAAAGCTGTCGCCCCACCCGGTATGAACCGGACAAGATCGGCACAGACTAGGTTCCGCCGTAAATCTCTTCACGTCAAGACAACCCATCAGGTCGGAGCGGCCCCGCCGATCAGCCGACCGCCAGCCGGTGGTCCAGCGCGGAGTGCCTGCGACCTGCGCTGACGGCCCGGACCGCCTGGGCTATCGCTCTGCGTGATCCGACCAGCACCACCAGTTTCTTCGCACGCGTCACGGCGGTGTAGAGCAGGTTCCGCTGGAGCATCGTCCACGCCGAGGTGGTGACCGGAATCACCACCGCCGGGTACTCGCTCCCCTGCGAACGGTGGATCGTCACAGCGTAGGCGTGGGACAACTCGTCGAGCTCCGAGAACTCGTACGGCACCTCCTCGTCCTCGTCCGTGCGCACCGTCAGCCGCTGCTCCTCCACGTTGAGGTCCGTCACCACCCCGACGGTGCCGTTGAAGACCCCGTTCCGGCCCTTCTCGTAGTTGTTGCGAATCTGGGTGACCTTGTCACCTACGCGGAAGGTCCGCCCGCCGAACCGGCGCTCCGGCAGACCGTCGCGCGCCGGAGTGACCGCCGCCTGGAGGAGCGTGTTCAGCGCCCCCGCGCCGGCCGGGCCCCGGTGCATCGGCGCCAGCACCTGGACGTCCCGCCGGGCGTCCAGACCGAACCGCTGGGGGATCCGCCGGGCCACCACGTCCACCGTCAACCCGGCCGCCGCCTCGGTGTCCTCCTCCGCGAACAGGAAGAAGTCCGGCAGCCCGTCGGTGATCGGCGGCAACCCCTCGTTGATCCGGTGCGCGTTGGTCACCACACCCGACTGCTGGGCCTGCCGGAAGATCCTGGTCAACCGCACCGAGGGCACCGGGCTCTCCGGCGCCAGCATGTCCCGCAGCACCTCCCCCGCCCCGACCGAGGGCAGCTGGTCCACGTCCCCCACCAGCAGCAGGTGCGCCCCGGGGGCCACCGCCTTCACCAGCTTGTTCGCCAGGATCAGGTCCAGCATCGAGGCCTCGTCCACCACCACCAGGTCGGCGTCCAACGGCCGGTCACGGTCGTACGCCGCGTCCCCGCCCGGCCTCAGCTCCAACAGCCGGTGCACCGTGGACGCCTCGGCCCCCGTCAGCTCCGCCAGCCGCTTCGCCGCCCGCCCCGTCGGCGCCGCCAGCACCACCTTGGCCCGCTTCGCGAGCGCCA
Organism: Kitasatospora sp. NPDC004289; assembly: GCF_053602875.1. NCBI lineage: Bacteria > Bacillati > Actinomycetota > Actinomycetes > Kitasatosporales > Streptomycetaceae > Kitasatospora > Kitasatospora sp. NPDC004289. The sequence goes on from NZ_JBSGEL010000146.1 coordinate 4,420, forward strand.
GCATCACGATCGAGCGCACCGTGAACGACTTCCCGCACCCCGGCCCACCCGTCAGCACCGCCACCCGCTCGGTCAGCGCCAGCTTCACCGACTCGCGCTGCTCCGGCGCCAGCTCGGCCCCCGTCCGCTGCGCCAGCCACCCCAGGGCCGCCTCCCAGTCCACCCCCTGGAAGGCCTGCAGGCGGTCGACGTCAGCCGTCAGCAGCCGCCGCAGCTGGTTCGCCAGCGACACCTCGGCCCGGTGGAACGGCACCAGGTACACCGCCGTCACCGGCTCCCCCGCCTCCCCCGGCACCTGCTCCCGCACCACCCCCTCCGCCGCCACCAACTCGGCCAGGCAGTCGATCACCAGACCGACGTCCACCTGCAGCAGCTTCACCCCGTCCGCGATCAACCGCTCCTCGGGCAGGTAGCAGTGCCCCTGGTCACTGCTCTGCGAGAGTGCGTACTGCAGCCCCGCCTTCACCCGCTCCGGGCTGTCGTGCGGGATCCCCACCGCCTGCGCGATCCGGTCCGCCGTCAGGAAGCCGATGCCCCACACGTCCGAGGCCAGCCGGTACGGCTCCTTCTGCACCACCTCGGTGGAGGCGTCCCCGTACTGCTTGTAGATCCGCACCGCCAGGGAGGTCGACACCCCCACCGTCTGCAGGAAGACCATCACCTCCTTGATGGCCTTCTGCTCCTCCCAGGCCGCCGCGATCATCTTCGTCCGCTTCGGCCCCAGCCCCGGGACCTCGATCAGCCGCTTCGGCTCGTTCTCGATCACCTCCAGGGTCTCCACCCCGAAGGCCGTCACGATCCGCTCCGCGAACCGCGGCCCGATCCCCTTGATCAGCCCCGACCCCAGGTACCGCTGGATGCCCTGCACCGTGGCCGGCAGCACCGTCGTGTAGTTCTCCACCATGAACTGCCGCCCGTACTGCGGGTGCGAGCCCCACCGCCCGAACATCCGCAGCGACTCCCCCGGCTGCGCCCCCAGCAAAGCCCCCACCACCGTCAGCAGGTCGTGCTGCCCCCGCCCGGTGTCGACCCGGGCCACGGTGTACCCGGTCTCCTCGTTGGCGTACGTGATCCGCTCCAACACGCCCTCCACCTGGGCGAGCTGACGCTGCGGCGACTGCGCGGACTGCTGCGCGGGCTGAGTACCCATCGGGCTGCCCCCTCGGATCGGTGACCGTGCGCTACGCACCGTACCGCCTCCCGGTGACAGTCCGTACCGGATCCGTCCTATCCTCACGATCATGACCGACAAGCTGACGATCCGTCCGGCCACCGAGGCCGACCTCCCCGCCATCGTGGCCCTGCTCGCCGACGACCCCCTCGGCGCCGCCCGCGAATCCCCCGACGACCTCACCCCCTACCTCGCCGCGTACCGCCTGATCGCCGACGACCCGAACCAGCACCTGGTCGTCGCCGAACTCGCCGGCCAGGTCCTCGGCACCCTCCAACTCACCGTCATCCCCGGCCTCTCCCGCCGAGGCTCCACCCGCACCCTGATCGAAGCCGTCCGCGTCCACGCCGACGCCCGCGGCACCGGCCTCGGCACCACCCTCGTCGAATGGGCCGTCGACCGCTCCCGCACCCTCGGCGCCGAACTCGTCCAACTCACCTCCGACGCCACCCGCACCGACGCCCACCGCTTCTACGAACGCCTCGGCTTCACCGCCTCCCACCTCGGCTTCAAACTGGCCCTCGGATGAGCGCCCCCGCCTTCGCGACCGACACCGAACGCGACGCCCTCAACGGCTTCCTCGACAAGCAGCGCACCACCCTGCTCCGCAAACTCGACGGCCTCACCGACGCGCAGGCCCGCCACCTCCCCATGATCGAGGAGACCGCCCGGCACGCCGGCCACGCCGACATCATCCGGGAGACGCTGGACGGTCGGACGGGAATCTGACCGGAAATGCGAAAAGGCCCCCCGGCTAAGCCGGGAGGCCTTTTCTGAATGATTGTTCGGCGGCGTCCTACTCTCCCACAGGGTCCCCCCTGCAGTACCATCGGCGCTGTGAGGCTTAGCTTCC
>NZ_JBSGEL010000147.1:0-6433 GCF_053602875.1 Kitasatospora sp. NPDC004289
TTCCATCATCGACGCTCTTCCGATCTTGCTGGTTGTTCAGCGGACGGACGCCGAGGCCGCCTCCGACGAGCGCGCCTGGGGCCGGGCCTGGCACGTGCCGACCCTGCCCGCCCGCTCGGCGCGCGAGATGGTGCACGGCATGGCCGCCACGGCCGGGACCACCGCGCCCGCCGTGAAGCGGCTGCCCTCCGCCGTGCTCGGCCTCGCCGGTCTGTTCTCGCCGCTGCTGCGCGAACTCAAGGAGACCCGCTACCAGTTCGACCGTCCGTTCGTGGTCGACTCCTCCGCGTACGAGGCCGTGTTCGCCGTGCGCGCGACCCCGCTGGACGAGCAGTTCGAGGCTACCGTGGAGTGGTGGCGCGGCCGCACCGCCGCCTGAGAGGAGCCCCGCCTTGGCCGTCGAGATCGTCTACGAGACACACTCCACCACCACGGACAACGAGGCGGGAATCGCCACGGGGTGGCTGCCCGGCAGCCTCTCCGAGCTCGGCCGCCGACAGGCCGCCGAGCTCGGGGAGCGCCGCCGCGGCGGCGGCTTCGCGGACGTGCTCACCTCTGACCTCCGGCGGGCCGTGGAGACGGCCCGGATCGCCTTCCCCGGCCTGGAGCCGACCCAGGACGCCCGCCTGCGCGAGTGCGACTACGGTGCCCTGAACGGGACTTCGGCCGCCGCCGTCTCCGCCCAGCGCCTGCGCCGGCTCGACGACCCCTTCCCCGGCGGTGGCCAGAGCTACCGTCAAGTGGTGGACGCCACGGCCGAGTTGCTGAGTGAGCTGGCCGTCCGCCACGACGGCCGCCGCGTCCTGCTGATCGCGCACTCCGCCAACCGCATCGCCCTCGACCACCTGCTGCTCGGCAGGCCGCTCACCGAGCTGCTCACCGCCGCCCCGGCCTGGCAGCCCGGCCACCACTACACTCTGCCTACCAACTGGCGCCCCTGAGCAGGCAGTTCTTCATTCACCGCCGCCCATCTGCCTGCATACGGGTGAACTTCTCCGCTCATCCGCTCGGCAACTGCCTATGATCCAATTCCATGACGGAGAGTCAGATCATCCCAGCTGTGCGCAATTCAGCTGACGTGCTCATCCTCGGCGCCGGCCCCGCCGGGCTGGTGCTCGGCAATCTGCTGCACGCCGCGGGGATCGACTGCGTCATCCTGGAGCGCGCCACCCCCGAGCAGCTCGCAGCCCGCTCCCGGGCCGGGTACCTGGCCGCCAACACGGTGCGGATCCTGGAGCGGCACGGCCTCGCCGAGGGCCTGCGCCGACGCGGACGGGAGCACGCGCTCTGCGAGTTCCGCACCGAGGACGGCGCCTTCCGCCTCGACTACTCCACCCTCGGCCGGGGCGAGCGCCACACCGTCCACCCCCAGCACGAACTGGTGGCCGACCTGCTGGCGCACTACCGGCAGGCCGGGGGGCAGGTACGTTTCGGCACCGAGGCGCTGGCCGTCCTGGACGCCGACTCCGGCCGCCCCCGCGTCACCGTCGGCAGTCGCGAGCACGGCGCCACCGCCGCCTGGCAGGGCCGCTACGTCGCCGGGTGCGACGGCCGGCACGGCGCCGCCCGCCGGTCACTTCCGCCCGGCGCGGTCCGGCACCACCGGCACGACCACGGGATCTCCTGGCTGGGCCTGCTCGCCGAGGCGCCGCCCAGCCTGGACGCGGTCGGCTACGCGGTGCACGACCGCGGCTTCGCCGGGCACATGGCCCGCACGTCCACCCTCACCCGCTACTACCTCCAGTCCGAGCGCGGGAGTTCGGCCGAAGCCCTGCCCGACGAGCGGGTCTGGGAGGAGCTGGAGCGCAGGCTGCGCGCCGAGGAGCACGGCCCGCTGCACCGGGGCCCGATCGTCCACCGCTCCGTGATCGACCTGGAGTCCGACGTCCTCGAACCGCTCCGGTACGGCTCGCTCCTCCTCGCCGGGGACGCCGCCGCCCTGCTCAGCCCCTCAGCGGCCAAGGGCGCCAACCTCGCCGTCCTGGAGGCCGAGTTGCTCGCCGAGGCGCTGATCGCCCAGCTGCACCGGGGCGACTCCAGCGGTCTCGAAGCGTACTCCCGACGTAGCCTCGAACACATCTGGCGGGCCCAGGAGTTCTCGCACTGGATGGTGCAACTCCTCAACGCCCCACCGCAGTCGGACGCCTCCGACTTCCACCACGGACTGCGGCGCGCACGCCTCGCCTCGCTGCGCGGCTCGCGCACCCTCCAGGACTGGTTCGCCGAGCACTACGTCGGCGTCTGAGTCCCACCTCCCCGGACCACCCCCCTCACGTCGGCCCGGCCGGAACAGGCACCGCCTGCCCCGGCCGGGTCCGGCTTTGCCATGCCCGGAATCCCGGGAACCCGGAGCCCCGGAACCCCTGGACCCCGGAATCCCGTACCACACACCAGAGATGAGGACGCACCACCATGTCCACGAGCACCACCACCCCCCTGCGCACGGACGCCGCCCGCTTAGCGGAGGCCGTCTCCTTCGTCCGGCAGCAGGACACCGCCGCCCTGCTGCCGCTGCTCCTCCCCGGCCTCGACGGCCCCGAGCTGCGCGCGCTCGCGGACCACTGCCGCTTCTCGCACGCCGCGTTGCTGGTCTTCCCGCCGACCGCCGAGGCCCACCGCGGCCTGCTGGCCGACTGCGGGCTCGATCCCGGGGTGACGGCCAGGCCGAGCGTGGTGGTCCGGGACCGGCTGGCCGCCCGGCACGGGCGGGAGCCGGCGGACCTGGACGTGCGCATCCTGCGCCCGACCGTGGCCGGGACGGGCCGCACCGTCGAGGTCTTCGTGCTGACCGTGCCGCCGGGTTCGGAGCTCGGCCCGCTGGCCCGGCAGGAGCGCGCCGAGGACCACGAGGCGCACCTGGCCCTGGAGGTGGAGCACCCCGATCCGCTGGTGCTTCGCGGGCTCTGCGCGCTGCTGGCCCGGCACGGCGCCGGTCCGGACGGCGGCGGCTACAACCCGCACGAGGACGGCACCGTCCTCTACTTCACCGCGCCCCCGGACTCCAAGGCGGGCTACCGGCGGCTGGAGCTGTACGTCCCGGGCGAGCACCCGGACGTGCTGGCGGGGCACCTGAGCGGCCGTCAGGCCGACCGGTCCGCCGAAACGCTCCTGCTCCTGCTCACCGGGGCGTGGACCACCCAGGCGCTGGCCGTCTCGGCGGAACTGCGGCTGCCCGACGCGCTGGACACCGGTACGACCACCGGCCTGGCGGCCCTGGCCCGGACGGTCGGCGCCGACCCCGACGCGCTGGCCTCCCTGCTGCGCTACCTCGCCATGCTGGACGTGGTCGAGACCGACGGGTACGGCTACCGGCTCACCGCGCTCGGTGCCCTGCTGCGCAGCGACGCCCCGTCCTCGATGCGGCCGCTGGCCCTGATGTACGGCGGGCCGTTCTACCGCTCCTTCGCGGAGCTCGGGCACACCGTGCGGACCGGCGGGGTCGCCTTCGACCACCTCCACGGGGAGAACCACTTCGAACACTTCGCCCGGCAACCGGAGTTGGCCGAGCTCTTCGACCTCTCCATGGCGGCGAGTTCGCGGATGTTCGAACCGCTGACGGCCCATCCGGCCGTGACCGCGGCGGCGGGCGGCACGGTGGTGGACGTCGCGGGCGGCAACGGCGAGCTGCTCGGCAGGCTGCTCACCGCCCATCCCCGGCTGCGCGGCGTCCTGCTGGAACGCCCTCACGCGGTGGAGGCCGCCCGGCGGGCCCTGGACGCGGCCGGGTGCGGTGACCGCTGCACCTACCTGGCGGGCGACTTCGCCGACGTGCCGCCGGGCGGGGACGTCTACCTGCTGTCGCGCATCCTGCACGACTGGGACGACGAGCGCTGCCGGGAGATCCTGCGGCACTGCGCGGCGGCCATGCCCGCCCACGCGGACCTGCTGATCGTCGAACGGGTGCTCCCGGCCGACGGTTCGCCCTCGCTGGCCACCGCGTGGGACCTGCACATGCGGTGCAACGTCGGCGGCCGGGAACGCCGGGCCGAGCACTACGCCCGGCTGCTGGCAGACGCGGGCCTGATCCTGGTCGGCGGCTCCCCGCTGCCGCTCGACGCCACGGTCCTGCACGCCCGCCGGGCCGGGGCACCCGTCCCGGCCCAGGCCGCCGGCCCCGACCGGCCGCAGCGGCCCTAGGGGCCAGTAGCGGCCGAGTGGAGCCCGACGGTCGGTCACCTTCCGTGGTCCTCGTGGCAGGTGACCACCCGTCGGGCGCACGCGGCGGTCCGGCTCCGCCCCCGTGGTACGGAGCCGGACCGCCTGACTGCGCGTCAGCAGTTGCGCAGCGACCAGACGGGCGACCAGTTCACCGTGAGCTGGCGGGTCGAGGAGCCCGAACCAGCCGTGGAGGTGAACAGCTGCTGGCCGCTGCCCCCGTAGAACCGCGAGACGGTGTTGGGCGTCTGGTTGTTGGTGAGGTATCCGGTGCCCTCCCAGTTCGACACGCTGTACAGGCGGCACGGGTCGAAGCGGAAGACCGCCCACTTCTGGCGGACCGGGTCGTTCACCGCGGCGCACAGGCTGCCGTAGTTGCAGGGGATGTTGAACATGTCCCGGTCGTAGCCGTAGTAGTCCGGCGTGACCCCCGACGCCGACGGCGAGCCGGCCGTGATCGCCGCGGGCGCGGCCTGCACGGCCTGGGCCGAGCCGGCCCCGGCGAGCAGGGCCGGCAGCAGCGCCGCGGCACCGAGCAGACCGACGACGGAGCGCTTGAGGTTCATGGTGGTTCCCCCTCTGGTTCGGTTGAGGGCCTCAGCCTGTCCCGGCACGCGCCGCCGTAGTACCTCGGAACACCTAGGGTCGTCCCCCCGCCCGGGCGCCCGGATGGCAGGATCGGCCCTCGAACGCCGACGCCCCACCGATGAACCGGAGACCACCGTGCCCGACGGCGACGTGACGGACGCTCAGCTCCCCGAACTGCTCCTGTCCGACGGCTCCTGGCGGTGCACCGGGGCCGACGGCGCCTGGGAGACCGCCGTCTTCCGACTCGCCCCCGACCCGGCCGCGCGCCGCGGCCCCCTGGTGGCCCGGATGAGCGCGCGCGGTGTCACCACGGCCGACCCGGCCGACCCGGAGCAGTGGGAGGGTGCCCTGATCGAGGCCCTGCTCGCGCACCCGGCCGCACGGCAGCTGCGCTCCCTCGAACTCCACCTCACCGACCACCACCACTCCGCCGAACGGGCCGCGGCCACCCTGGTCCGCCATCCCCTCCCCCGGCTCGAACACCTCTACCTGGGCCACGCGTTCGAGTACCTCTTCGAGGACGGCGAGAGCTCGACGGGGCGCCGGCTGGACCCCCTGGAGCACCACGGCACCGGTCTGGTCCGGACCGCGCCCTGGGAGGCCCTGCCGGCCCTGCGGAGCCTGGAACTCGAAGGCGCCTTCCTGGTGGACGCGGTGGAGCACCAAGGCCTGACCCGGCTCCGTACCCGCGGCGCCGTGCTCTCGGACGGATCCGTCTTCCACCCCGGCCGCCTCCCCGCGCTGACCGCCTTCGAAGTCGACCTGGAGAGCGACGTGTTCGGCGTCGCCTGCTCGGTCGACCAGGTCGAGGAGCTGGGCGCCGGGCACCTCCCCGCCCTGCGTCGGCTCGACCTCGGCCGGGTCGAGTTCGACTCGAACGACTTCGACACCCTCACCGCCCTGGCCGGGTCACCGCTCCTGCCGCAGCTGGAGAGCCTCACCCTGCGCGAACTGCGGGTCGAGCGCTGGCACTGCGAGCGGGTGGGCGCGCCCGAGCCCGCGGCCGCGCTGGCGGCCCTCGCCCCGGCCTTCGCCCACCTCCGGCTCCGGGTGACCGGCCCGGTCACCGTCGAGGCCGACGACCCGGCGCAGGCCGGGGCGGTGCTCGCCCTGTTCGGCCTGCACCCGGACGGCGGCGAGGGGAACGGGACGTGACGGCCCGTCCCCTGAGGCGTCCCCGGACCCGCCCGGGCGCCCGGACGCCCGGGCGCGCTACGGTGCGCAGGACCTGATCCACTGGTGGGAGCGCGGCAGGCGGTCCCCGTCCGCGAGGTTGCGCCGCTCGCCGTTGGGCAGGCAGCCGATCCGCTGCTCCCACCCCGTGCCGGCGAAGTACTCCACGTCGACCCTGGTGGCTCCCTCGGAGAGGTTCTGTCCGTTGTTGAAGACCGAGAGCGGCGGCCGCCGCGCGGCCCAGGCGCAGCCGGTCTCCCCGGTGGACCAGTCGTCGTCCCCGTCCACCCAGGCGCAGTAGTCGCCCTGGCCGTCCGGCTCGGTGAAGAAGCAGACCGTGCCGCGGTCGCAGCGGTCGTAGCCGGTGCTGGGCAGCAGCGCCGGCAGGCCGGCGGAGAGGGTGGCGGTGACGGTCGCGATCAGCACCGTCAGCAGCGGTCCGCGGCGGCGTCGCAGGACCTCGTCGCTGACCGTCACCGCCGTCCCCTCCAGGACCCATTCGCGCCCGGCGCTCTCC
>NZ_JBSGEL010000148.1:0-6101 GCF_053602875.1 Kitasatospora sp. NPDC004289
GGTGCCCGCCGCGGTGGTGGTGCTGGACGCGTTGCCGCTGACCGTCAACGGCAAGCTCGACCGCAAGGCCCTGCCCGCACCGGAGTACACGGCCGGTGCGGGCCGGGAGCCGGAGACCGAGCAGGAGAAGGTGCTCTGCATCGCGTTTGCCGATGTCCTCGGGCTGGCGCGCTTCGGTGTCGACGACGACTTCTTCGCACACGGCGGCCACTCGCTCCTGGCTGTTCGCCTGGCCAGCCGGCTGCGCACGGTGCTGGGCGTCGAGGTGTCGGTGCGCACGCTGTTCCGGGCACCCACACCGGCCCGGTTCGCGGCTGAGCTCGCGAGTGCCGAGCTCGGCACAGAGCGGGCAGCCCGGCCGGCACTGCGGCCGATGCGTCGACAGGAGGAGTCCTGATGGTGCCGTTGTCGTTCGCGCAGCGTCGGCTCTGGTTCCTGGGTCAGTTGGACGGCCCGAGTGCGACCTACAACGTCCCGGTGGTGCTGCGGCTCTCCGGTGAGCTCGATGTCGATGCCCTGGGCGCGGCGCTGGCCGACGTGGTCGAGCGGCACGAGGTGCTGCGGACGGTCTTCGAGGTCGCCGACGGCGAGCCGTACCAGCGCGTTCTGCCGCTCGACCAGGCGGGCTTCGCCCTCCGGGCCGTCGAGGTGGCGGCCGACGCCCTGGCCGCGGCGGTGGCCGCGGTGACCGGTCACGCCTTCGACCTTGGCGGTGAAGTCCCCATCCGGGCATCGCTGTTCACCACCAGCCCTGGCGAGCACATGCTGGTCGTGGTGATGCACCACATCGCTTCCGACGGCTGGTCGATCGCGCCGTTGGCGCGCGACCTGTCGGTGGCGTACGCGGCCCGCCTCACCGGTGAGGAGCCGAAGTGGGCCCCGCTTCCGGTGCAGTACGCGGACTACGCGCTCTGGCAGCGGGAGGTACTCGGGTCGGAGGACGACCGGGGCAGCGTGCTCTCGCAGCAACTGGCCTACTGGCGCAAGGCGTTGTCAGGAATCCCGGAGGAGCTGGAGCTGCCGGCCGACCGTCCCCGCCCGGCCGTCGCCGGAAGCCGGGGGCACAGCGTGCCCCTGGAGCTTCCCGCCAGTCTGCACGCCGAGCTGCTTACGCTGGCCCGCGAGCACGGCGCGACGCTCTTCATGGTGGTGCAGGCGGCGTTGGCCGTGCTGCTCTCCAAGCTGGGTGCGGGCACCGACATCCCGATCGGCGCGGCCAACGCGGGCCGGACCGACGAGGCGCTGGACGACCTGGTCGGGTTCTTCGTCAACACCCTGGTTCAGCGGGCCGACCTCTCCGGAGATCCGACCTTCGGCGAGGTCTTGGCCCGGCTTCGCGAGACCTCTCTGGCAGCCCTGGAGCACCAGGACGTGCCGTTCGAGCGCCTCGTCGAGGAGCTCGCGCCGTCCCGCTCGCTGGTCCGGCATCCGCTCTTCCAGGTGATGCTGACGGTCCAGAACCAGGCCCGGGCCGAGCTCTCCCTGCCCGGTCTGCGGGTCGAGGGACTGGGCTCGGCCGACGGGCTGATGGCCAAGTTCGACCTGGAGCTCAACCTCGCCGAACGTTTCGATGCCCACGGGCGCCCGGCTGGCATCGGCGGGGTCCTGATCGGCTCGGCCGACCTCTTCGAGCAGGCCTCGGTGGAGCGGATCGCTGTCCACTGGCAGCGAGTCCTCGCCGAGCTGGCGGTCCGCCCTGCCCTGCGGTTGAGCGCGGTGGAGGTGCTGGATGCCGAGGAGCGGCATCGGGTGCTGACCGAGTGGAACGACACTGCCGTTCCGGTTGCGTCCGCGACCCTGCCGGAGCTGTTCGTGGCGCAGGTGGGCCGGACCCCGGATGCGGTGGCGGTGGTCTTCGAGGGTGCGGAGCTCACCTACGCGGAGCTGGATACCCGTGCCGACCGCTTGGCCCGGCTGCTGGCCGGTCAGGGTGTGGGGCCGGAGTCGGTGGTGGCGGTCTGTCTGGAGCGTGGCATCGACCTGGTCGTCGCCCTGCTTGCGGTGGTCAAGGCCGGTGGGGCGTATCTGCCCGTCGATCCCGACTACCCGGCCGAGCGGATCGGATTCCTCCTGGCCGACGCCGGCGCGGCCGCCGTGATGACCTCGCAGGCCTGCGTGTCGCGCCTGCCGGAGGGGACTGCGGACGTGTGGGTGCTCGACGAACCCGCCACGCTCGCCAGGCTGTCCGGTTTCGCCGACAGCGCCCCCGCCCCTGGCCTGCTGCCCGCGCACCCTGCGTACGTGATCTACACCTCCGGCTCGACCGGCCGGCCCAAGGGCGTGGCGGTGCCGCACGAGGGCATCGTCAATCGGCTGGTCTGGATGCAGGCACAGTACGGGCTGCGGCCGGGCGAGCGGGTCGTGCAGAAGACGCCGTTCGGCTTCGACGTGTCCGTCTGGGAGTTCTTCTGGCCGCTGCTCGAGGGCGCGACCCTGGTGCTGGCCCGCCCGGGTGGGCACCGCGATCCGCAGTACCTCGCTGAGCTGCTGCGCGAGGAGCGGGTGAGTACGGCGCACTTCGTGCCGTCGATGCTGGAGGCGTTCCTGCGCGAGCCGTCTGCGGTCGGCTGCCGAGAGCTACAGCGGGTCATCTGCAGCGGCGAGGCACTGCCCGCAGAGCTGCGAGACCGTTTCTTCGAGGTCTTCGCCGACGTCGAGCTGCACAACCTGTACGGGCCGACGGAGGCGTCGGTGGACGTCACCGCGTGGAGCTGCGAGCGTGACCGGGGCACGGCCTCAGTGCCGATCGGCACCCCGGTGTTCAACACCCATATGTACGTGCTGGACGAGGCCCTGCGCCCGGTGCCAGCCGGGGTCGGCGGCGAGCTGTACATCGCAGGCGTGCAGCTGGCCCGCGGGTACATCGGGCGGCCAAGTCTGACGGCGGAGCGCTTCGTTGCCTCACCGTTCGGCCCGGCCGGGAGCCGGATGTACCGCACCGGCGACCTGGCCCGGTGGACGACGGATGGTGTGCTGGAGTACCTGGGACGGGTGGACGAGCAGGTCAAGATCCGGGGGTTCCGGGTCGAGCCGGCCGAGGTGCAGGCCGTCGTCGCGGACCACCCTGGGGTCGCCCAGGTCGCGGTCGTGGCCCGCGAGGACGTCCCTGGCGACAAGCGCCTGGTCGCCTATGTGGTGCCGGACGACGCAGCTCTTCTCCCTGCCGAGGTGCGGGAGTTCGCGGCGCAGCGGCTCCCCGGGCACATGGTGCCCTCCACCGTCGTTCTGCTCGACGCGCTGCCGGTCACGGTGAACGGGAAGCTGGACCGGCGGGCACTGCCCGTTCCCGACTACGCGATGGCATTGGGCGCGGGTGGTCGTGGCCCGTCCAGTGTGCGCGAGGAGGTGCTCTGCGCCGGCTTCGCCGAGGTGTTGGGCCTGGAGTCGGTCGGTGTGGACGACGACTTCTTCGCGCTCGGCGGGCACTCGCTGCTCGCGGTGCGTCTGGTGGAGTGGCTCCGCACCCGCGGCGTGACGGTGCCGGTACGGACGTTCTTCAGCACTCCCACCCCGGCCGGGCTCGCGGCGGCAGCCGGCGCCGAGGCCGTCACAGCACCCGCCAACCTGATTCCCGAGGGTGCGCAGGCCATCACCCCGGACATGCTGCCGATGGTCGAGCTGTCGGCCGAGGAGGTCGAGCGGATCGTTGCCACCGTGGACGGTGGCGCCGCCAATCTGGCCGACGTCTACCCGCTCGCACCTCTGCAGGAAGGCCTGCTCTTCCACCACCTGATGGCGGCCGAGGGACGACCCGACGTCTACGTCACGCCTAGGGTCGTCCGCTTCGCCTCGCGCGAGCTGCTCGCCAACTTCCTCACCGCCCTTCAGCAAGTCGTGGACCGCAACGACATCTACCGCACGGGAATCGTCTGGGAGCGGCTACCGGAGCCGGTCCAGGTGGTGTGGCGTCGGGCAACCCTGCCGATGGACGAGGTCACGCTGGACGCGGACGGGCCGGAGCCGGTCGAGCAGCTGCTCGCCGCCGCTGGAGTGTCCATGGACCTGGAGCGGGCACCGCTGATCGACGTGCGCTTCGCCGCCGAGCCCGGCGGCCCTGGCTGGCTGGCCCTCGTCCGTCTGCACCACCTGGTGATGGACCACACCGGCTTCGAGGTCCTGCTCGGCGAGGTGCGGGCCTTCCTGACAGGCCGCGGTGACCAGTTGCCCGAGCCGCTGCCGTTCCGGGACTTCGTGGCGCAGACCCGGCTCGGCACCTCTCGCGAGGCGCACGAGCTGTACTTCACCGAGCTGCTCGGCGACGTCACCGAGACCACCGCCCCGTACGGCGTGGTGGACGTTCTCGGCGACGGCGTGGAGACGGCGCAGGCCAGTATCCCGCTGAGCGGAGAACTGTCCACCCGGGTCCGCGAGTTGGCCCGCGCGCTCGGTGTGAGCCCGGCGACGCTCTGCCACCTGGCGTGGGCGCGGGTGCTGGCGGCCCTGTCCGGGCAGGACGACGTGGTGTTCGGGACGGTGCTGTTCGGGCGGATGAACGCCGGCGCCGGCTCGGACCGCGTCGCGGGCCTTTTCGTCAACACCCTGCCGGTGCGTGTGCGTGTCGACGACACCGGCGTGCTGACCGCAGTCAAGCAGCTGCGCGACCAGCTCGCGGAGCTGCTGGTGCACGAGCACGCGCCGCTCGCCGTCGCCCAGCAGGCCAGTGGGATCGCGGGCCACGTGCCGCTGTTCACGTCGATCTTCAACTACCGGCACAACACACGACTGCAGGATGCCCCGCAGACACCAGCCTCCGAGGAGGGTGACGACGGCATCCGGATGGTGTTCGCCCGCGAGCGGAACAACTACCCGCTCACCGTGGCGGTCGACGACGACGGACGGACGTTCGCGATCAGCGTGGATGCGACGGCCCCGGCCGACCCGCAGGCCGTAGGTCGGCTGCTCGGCACGGCGATCGAGCACCTGGTGCCGGCACTGGAGGTCGCCCTGGCCGACGGCGCGGAGCTTCCGCTCGAAGCGGTGGATGTGCTGGGTGCTGTTGAGCGGCGTCGTGTTTTGACGGAGTGGAATGACACGGCGGTTGAGGTTGCGCCGGTGTCGGTGTTGGAGTTGTTCGCGGGTCAGGTGGTGGGGGCGCCGGGTGCGGTGGCGGTGGTCGCCGGGGGCGTTGAGTTGTCGTATGCGGAGTTGGATGCTCGGTCTGACCGGTTGGCTCGGTTGTTGGTTGAGCGGGGTGTGGGGCCGGAGTCGGCGGTGGCGTTGTGTCTGCCGCGTGGTGTGGAGATGGTGGTGGGGATTCTCGGGGTTTGGAAGGCGGGTGGTGCGTATGTGCCGGTCGATCCTGAGTATCCGGTGGAGCGGATCGCTTTCATGCTGGCGGATGCCGGTGCGGTGATGGTCCTGACCTCGACGGGGTGCGTGGCGAGCCTGCCGGAGTCGGCTGACGTGCCGGTGGTGGTGTTGGACGATCCGGGTGTGGTGGCGGCGCTGGCGGGGTTCGGGGCCGGTGCGTTGTCGGAGCGGGATCGTGGGGGTCGTGTTCTGCCTGGTCATGCGGCGTATGTGATTTATACGTCGGGTTCGACGGGGCGTCCGAAGGGTGTGGTGGTGGCGCATGGTTCGTTGGTGAATGCGGTGTCGGCGTTTGTTCCGGTTTTCGGGGCGGGGCCGGGGGTTGGGGTGTTGCAGTTCGCTTCGTTCAGTTTCGACGCGTCGGTGCTGGATGTGGTGGTGGCGTTGTGTTCGGGGTCGCGGTTGGTGGTGGCGGGTCCGGGTGAGCGGTCGGAGCCGGCGTTGTTGCGTGCGTTGGTGGCGTCGCGGGATGTGCGGGTGGCGAGTGTGGTGCCGTCGTTGTTGGGGGTGTTGTCGCCGGGGGATCTGGCGTCGGTGGAGACGTTGGTGGTGGGTGCTGAGGCGATCGGTGCGCGTGCGGCGGGGGTGTGGTCGGCGGGTCGTCGGTTGGTGAACACCTATGGTCCGACGGAGGCGACGGTGATGGTTGCCGAGGCGTTGGTGGATCCGGGTCGTGAGGGTGTGGTGCCGTTCGGCGCGCCGGTGGCGAACACGAGGTTGTTCGTGTTGGACGGTGGGTTGCGTCCGGTGCCGGTTGGTGTGGCGGGTGATCTGTATATCGCTGGTGCGCA
>NZ_JBSGEL010000149.1:0-5982 GCF_053602875.1 Kitasatospora sp. NPDC004289
GCACGGGTGACCTGGCGCGGTGGTCGGCGGAGGGTCTGCTGGAGTATCTGGGTCGTGCGGATGAGCAGGTGAAGGTCCGCGGCTTCCGCATCGAGCTCGGTGAGATCGAGGCACGGCTCGGCACTCATCCGGGTGTTGAGGACGCCGCGGTCGTCGTCCGGGACTTTGGGGAACACGACAAGCGCCTGGTCGCCTACGTAGTGCCTTCGGCGCAGCGCGCGCACCCCGTGCGAGAGCTCCTGCGGATCGGGCGCACCGAGCCGGAGGTGCTGGAGCGCACGTACCAACTCCCCAACGGCATGACGGTCTTTCACCAGAATCGGAGCGAGACCGACTTCGTATACGAGGAGATCTTCACCAACCTCGAGTACCTGCGCAACGGCATCACCCTGCCCGTCGGGGCGACCATCCTCGACGTGGGCGCGAACATCGGCATGTTCACCCTGTTCGCCGGCCTGCGGGTTCCCGACGCCCGGATCTACGCCTTCGAGCCGATCCCGCCGGTCTTCGACACCCTGCGCCGCAACGCGGAGCTGTACGGCCTCAACGCCACGGTCTTCAACTGCGGTATCGCGGCCGAGGCCAAGGAGGAGACCTTCACCTTCTACCGGCACAACACCGTCATCTCCAGCAGCCGTACTACCAGCACCCAGGCGCACGAGATGGTTCGCTCCTACCTGCGCAACCAGGAGGAGCTGACCGAGGGTGGCGTGGCTGCCGGTGACGCACTGGTCGACGAACTGGTTGACGCCCGCCTGGACAGCGAGCAGTTCGTCTGCCGCCTGCGGACCCTCTCGGAGGTCATCGCTGAGCAGGGCATCGACCGCATCGACCTGCTGAAGGTCGACGTGGAGAACGCCGAGTACGAGGTGCTCAAGGGCATCGATGAGGCCGACTGGCCGAAGATCCGTCAGCTCGTCGTCGAACTCCACGACGTCGATGGCCGGTTGGCGCTGGTTGAGGGCCTGCTCGCCTCCCTCGGTTACGACGTGGTGCGCGAGCAGGACAACCGCCTGCTGCAGAACATCCCGCTGTACAACCTGTACGCGGTCCGCCCCGACGCCGCGCCTGTGGCGGACACCGGGGCCGACGCCGAGCCGGCCGCGTTGCGCTGGTCGGGCCAGGCTGAGCTCGCCGAGTCCATCTTGGCTGCCCTGCGCGACTCCCTGCCGGAGTACATGGTGCCGTCGGCGACGGTGATGCTCGAGTCGCTGCCGCTCACCGTCAACGGAAAGCTGGACCGAAAGGCCTTGCCCGCGCCCGACCAGCCTGTCGGCACGGGAGCCAGCTCGCGCGGCCCCGCCGACGCCCGCGAGGCGATCCTCTGCTCGGCCTTCGCCGAGGTCCTCGGCGTGGCGTCGGTCGGCGTCGACGACAGCTTCTTCGCGCTCGGCGGCCACTCCCTGCTCGCGGTCCGGCTGGCCAGCCGGGTGCGGGCCCTGCTAGGGGTCGAGGTGCCGGTGCGCAAGCTCTTCGACGCACCTACCCCGGCTGGTCTGGCCTCCGTGGTGGCCGCGCTGTCCGGTCCGGCCCGACCCCCGCTGGAAGCCAGGCCGCGCCAGGAGCTGGTACCGCTCTCCTTCGCGCAGCGTCGGCTCTGGTTCCTGGGCCAGCTGGAGGGCCCCAGCTCGACCTACAACATCCCGATGGTCCGCCGCCTGGACGGCGCCCTGGATGTCAACGCCCTGGCCGTGGCCATGCTGGACGTGGTGGGGCGGCACGAGGTGCTGCGAACGGTCTTCGAGGTCGCGGACGGCGAGCCGTACCAGCGGGTGCAATCGGTTGCCGAGTCGGGCCTCGCCCTCCGGACCGTCGAGGTGACGGCCGACGCCTTGGCCGCTGCGGTGGCGGCGGAGTCCGGGCACGTCTTTGACCTGGCCGCCGAACTTCCCGTCCGGGCGACGCTGTTCACCGCAGGCCCGGGCGAGCAGGTGCTCGTTCTGGTGGCGCATCACATCGCCGTCGACGGCTGGTCGATGGGCCCGCTCGGCCGCGACCTCTCCGAGGCGTACGCAGCCCGCCGGGAGGGCCGGGCGCCAGACTGGGCCCCGCTTCCGGTGCAGTACGCGGACTACGCGCTCTGGCAGCGGGAGGTGCTCGGTTCGGAGGACGACCCGCAGAGCGTGCTTTCGCAGCAACTCGCTTACTGGCGTGAGGCGTTGGCCGGGGCGCCGGAGGAGCTGGAGCTGCCGGGTGACCGGGTGCGCCCGGCGGTCGCGAGCTACCTGGGGCACGCTGTGCCGCTGGATGTGCCCGCGGAGCTGCACCGTGCCTTGGTGAAGGTGGTGCAGGACGAGGGCGTCACCCTCTTCATGGCGTTGCAGGCGGCGCTGGCCGTGCTGGTGAGCAAGCTGGGTGCGGGTACCGACATCCCGATCGGCACGGCAAACGCCGGGCGTACCGACGAGGCGCTGGACGACCTTGTCGGGTTCTTCGTCAACACCCTGGTGGTGCGGGCCGACCTGTCCGGTGATCCGACCTTCGCTGACGTCCTTGCCCGCGTGCGAGAGGCCTCCTTGGCTGGCTTCGAGCATCAGGACGTGCCGTTCGAGCGGCTGGTGGAGGAGCTTGCGCCGTCCCGCTCGCTGGCACGCAACCCGCTCTTCCAGGTGGAACTGACCCTGCAGAACAACGAGCGAGCGGGGCTCTCCCTGCCCGGCGTGGACGCGGTGGTCCAGACGGTCGCGAACTCGCGGGCGACGGCCGATCTGATGTTCACCGTCGGAGAGGAGCTGGACGAGGCAGGGGAACCGGCTGGGATCCGTGGTGTTGTGATTGGTGCGGCGGATCTGTTCGATCTTGGTTCGGTGGAGCGGATTGTCGCGCGTTGGACGCGGTTGCTTGGTGAGTTGGTGGCTGATCCGTTGGTGCGGATCGGTGTGGTGGATGTGCTGGATGCCGAGGAGCGGCATCGGGTGCTGGCCGAGTGGAATGACACGGCGGTTGAGGTCGCGCCGGTCACGGTGCCGGAGTTGTTCGGGGTGCAGGTGGCCCGGATGCCGGATGCGGTGGCGGTGGTTGGTGGTGGCGTTGAGCTGAGTTATGCGGAGTTGGATGCCCGTGCCAACCGGCTTGCTCGGTTGTTGGTGGGTCAGGGTGTGGGTCCGGAGTCGGTGGTCGCGGTCTGCTTGGAGCGTGGCGCGGATCTGGTGGTTGGTCTGCTCGCGGTGTTGAAGGCGGGTGGGGCGTATCTGCCGGTTGATCCGGAGTATCCGGCGGAGCGGATCTCGTTCATGCTCCGCGATGCCAGGGTGACGTGTGTGCTCACCTCGCAGGACTGCGAGGACCAGGTGCCTGTGCTGATCGGGGTGCCGGTTGTGGTCCTCGACGACCCGGCAGTCTTGGTGACGGTCGCGGGCTTGGACGCCAGCGCCGTGTCCTCCGGACTGTTGCCGGCGCACCCTGCGTACGTGATCTACACCTCCGGCTCGACCGGCCGGCCCAAGGGCGTGGCGGTCTCGCACACTGGTGTGGCGAGCCTGGTGTCTGCGCAAGCCGCGCGGCTGGGGGTGGATCGCTTCAGCAGAGTCCTGCAGTTCGCCTCGCCGGGCTTCGATGCGGCGAGCTGGGAACTGGTGATGGCCCTCTGCTCGGGTGCGCGGTTGGTGGTGGCGGGGGCGGGGGAGTTGTTGCCGGGTCCGTCGCTGGTGGAGTTGGTGGCCCGGTACGGGGTTACGCATGCGACGCTGCCGCCGGCGGTGCTGGCGGTGCTGGAGCCGGGTTCGGTGGTGTCGTTGTCGACGGTGGTGTCGGCGGGTGAGGCGTTGGGGGCCGAGCTGGTGGCCCGTTGGGCCGAGGGCCGGCGTCTGGTGAACGCGTACGGGCCGACGGAGACGACGGTGTGCGCGACGATGAGTGCTCCGCTGAGGGCGGGTGAGCTGCCGTCGATCGGTGGGCCGATCGTGAACACGCGGGTGTTCGTGCTGGATGCCGCGTTGCGTCCGGTGCCGGTGGGTGTGGTGGGTGAGCTGTATGTGGCGGGGCCGGGTCTGGCGCGCGGGTATGTGGGCCGGCCGGGTCTGACGGCGGAGCGGTTCGTGGCGTGCCCGTTCGGTGTGGCCGGGGGCCGGATGTACCGCACCGGTGACCGGGTCCGCTGGACGGCTGAGGGTGAGCTGGTGTTCGCCGGCCGTGCCGATGACCAGGTGAAGGTCCGGGGTTTCCGGATCGAGCTGGGTGAGGTCCAGGCCGCGGTGGTCTCCGGGCCTTCGGTGGCGCAGGCCGCGGTGGTGGTGCGTGAGGACGTGCCAGGGGACAAGCGCTTGGTCGCGTACGTGGTTCCGGTTGGGGATGGGGACGATCTGCCGGGCGCGGTGCGGGAGTTCGTGGCGGCCCGGCTGCCGGAGTACATGGTCCCGGCGGCGGTGGTGGTGCTCGATGCGCTGCCGTTGACGGTGAACGGGAAGCTGGACCGCAAGGCCCTGCCCGCCCCCGACTACGCAACCGGCGGCGTTGGCCGGGAGCCCGAGACCGAGCAGGAGAAGGCGCTCTGCGCAGCGTTCGCCGAGATCCTCGGAGTCGAGTCGGTCAGTGTGGACGATGACTTCTTCGCCCTCGGCGGGCACTCCCTGCTCGCTGTTCGCCTCACCAGCCTGCTACGTGACCGGCTGGGCATTGAGGTGGCCGTGAAGACGGTGTTCCAGGCCCCGACAGTGGCTCGGCTCGCCCCTGAGATCGGCGATCTCGCAACCGGAACTCAGAAAGCAGCAAGGCCGGCACTGCGGCCGATGCGTCGACAGGAGGAGTCCTGATGGTGCCGTTGTCGTTTGCGCAGCGTCGGTTGTGGTTCCTGGGGCAGTTGGAGGGGCCGAGCGCGACCTACAACATCCCAGTGGTGCTGCGGCTGGCCGGTGAGTTGGATGCAGACGCGCTTGGCGCTGCGCTGCTTGACGTGGTGGGCCGGCACGAGGTGCTCCGGACGGTGTTCGGGGTTGACGACGACGAGCCCTACCAGCGCGTCCTGCCGCTCGGCCAGGCGGGGTTCCGATTCGACGTGGTCGATCTCGCTGAGGAGGAGCTGGCTGCGGCGGTGGCGGGGGTGACCCGGTATCTCTTCGACCTGGAGAACGAGATCCCCATCCGGGCCTGGCTGTTCAGGACCGGCCAGGGCGAGCAGACCCTTGCCCTGGTGATGCACCACATCGCATCCGACGGTTGGTCGACGGGCCCGCTGGCTCGCGACCTCTCGGCGGCCTATGCGGCCCGCCGGGAGGGCCGGGCGCCGGACTGGGCTCCGCTGCCCGTGCAGTACGCGGACTACACGCTCTGGCAGCGCGAAGTGCTCGGGTCGGAGGACGACCCGCAGAGCGTGCTCTCGCAGCAACTCGCCTACTGGCGCGAGACGCTGGTCGGCGCACCGGAGGAGCTGGAGCTGCCTACCGACCGGCCTCGCCCGGCCGTCGCCAGCTACCGCGGGCACTCCGTAGAGCTCGCCCTGCCCACCGACGTCCACCGGGACCTCGTGCGGCTGGCGAGGGAGCAGGGCGCGACGCTGTTCATGGTGGCGCAGGCGGCGTTGGCCGTGTTGCTCTCCAAGCTGGGTGCGGGCACCGACATCCCGATCGGTGCGACGAACGCCGGCCGTATGGACGTGGCCCTCGACGATCTGGTCGGGTTTTTCGTCAACACCCTGGTGCAGCGCACCGACCTGTCCGGAGACCCGACCTTCCTCGAGGTCCTCGGCCGGGTCCGGGAGACGGCGTTGGCCGGCTTCGGCCACCAGGACGTGCCGTTCGACCGGTTGGTGGAGGAACTGGCCCCGGAGCGCTCGCTGGCCCGCCACCCGCTCTTCCAGGTCATGCTCACCGTGGACAACACCGCTCGGACCGGGCTCGCCCTGCCGGGCGTACGGGCGGGGGGAGCGGTCCCAAGCGCGTTGGCTCGGCCCGTGGGGGTGAGTGCCGATGTGGTGGCGAAGTTCGATCTCGATGTCAGTCTCGGTGAGATGTTCGATGCCGAGGGTTTCCCGGCTGGGGTTGGTGT
>NZ_JBSGEL010000150.1:0-5758 GCF_053602875.1 Kitasatospora sp. NPDC004289
TTTTGTGCTGTTTTTACTTCTTTTTATAATAAATTTGGCCCGCCCGCGGCCATGAGGCGACCCGCCCCCATCTATGCGCGGGGGGGGCCCCCGCCCCGCCTGATGGCGGTCCGGCGCCCACGAGGCTGCGAACCGAAGGGCCGCGTCGATGCCGAAAGGGAGGAGCGAGGGAGGGAGCGGAGCGACCGAGGGAGGGACGACCGTCGGCATCGACAGCAGGCGGCCCGAAGGTGAGCAGGCTCCAGAAAATTCAGTCCTGCGGCAGGCGCGGGGCCGGGGCGGTCATCAGCACGGTGCGGCGCGGGTTGGCCGTGCTGGCGGGCAGCTCGGAGGCGTACTCGACCGCGCGGTCGGCCGGGGAGCCGAGCAGCTGGCCGAAGTCGGCGACCGAGGCCAGCGTGGTCCGGCGCGGGTTGGCGGTCGAGCCGTTCGGGAGCTGGGACATTGCGTCACACCTTGGGTTCGGGGCCGATCCACAGGAGTCGGCGGGGGTGATTCCGGGCAGGCTGACGCCTGGCACAGCGCACAAGGGTAGACGGTCCACCCCGGAGGGGAGCCGATCTTCTTCCACAGGCGCCGTGATCTTAGCTATACATTCCGCTGTGATTTTGCTCACAAATTGCCGGGGAAATGCCGCATCATGGACATTTCACGACCCTGCGGAGATCGCCTCAAAATCCGTATCTCGGACATTTCGGGAGCTCCTCCGCATCGCGCCATCGAGGGCTGACTTGGCATGTATCGGGCGAGTGTCCGAAAAGCGCCGTATTCCCGGCCTGTTACCGCACAGTCAGTGAGACGGTGCGCGCGCTGGGTGGTCTAGGACACTGACAGGTAACGCCCCTTGTTGGAGTTCCCACGCTGTGCTGGAATGCGACGGAAAAACTCGACACCGCCCCTGACCGTGCCAGCGGGAAGGGGCGCCCGGTCCAGAGGTTGCGACGCCAGTGCAGGGACGTTTCAAGAGGGGCAGCGGCGCCGCGGGAGACCCGGAGTCGCGTGAGCCCGTGGCAGGCCCCCACCAGGCAGCGCCGCTCACGGGCCCCGGTGAGCAGATAGTCGGCGGCGGCGAGCCCGATCCGCAGGACGGTGCCGAAGGCACCGATCAGAACGAGAAGCCGAGCGGTCGCTCCCGCCTGCGCACCTCGTTGACCCGCCGCCGGGCCACCGGTCTGAGCCGGTTCGCCATGCGCAACTGGAAGATCCGCACGCGCCTGATCGCGCTGCTGCTCCTCCCCGTGGTGGTCGCCCTCGCGCTCGGCGGTCTGCGCGTGCAGTCCTCGCTGGACAACTCGCACCAGCTCTCGCAGATGGCCAACCTGGCCGACCTGGCCCGCAAGGCCACCGACCTGGCGAACGCCCTGCAGACCGAGCGCGACCTCAGCGCCGGCCCGCTGACCAACGGCGGTCCCGAGCGCGCCAAGGACGACGACGTCGCCAACGCCCGCAAGGTCTCGGACACCCTGAGCAAGGCCTTCGCGGCCAGCGCGGACAACTTCGACGACCTCGACCTCGCCGGTGGCAAGGCCCTGCTGCTCCAGGTCCGCCGTGACCTCAACCAGCTCTCCGAGGCCCGTAGCAACGCCTACACGGACCACAAGAACATCCAGGCGACGATCACCAACTACGACGTGATCATCAAGAACCTGCTCTCCATCACGCAGGACATCGCGATCGCGTCCAACTCGACCGAGCTGGTCAAGATCACCCGTGCGCTCTACCAGTTCTCGCTGGCCAAGGAGAACACCTCGATGCAGCGCGCGCTGATCAGCGCGGCGCTCGCCAACCCGCTCGGGCCGGACCTGTCCTCCTCCGACGAGACCTTCGGCATCCGCCTGAAGACCTCCGAGGACAACGCCCTCACCAACTTCACCGCCATCTACGGCGACTCCGAGGCGCAGGTGCTGCGCCAGGGCCTGACCCGCAACCAGGAGATCGCCAACGCGGACCGGTACAGCAAGGCCGTCCTCAACCCGAACGGCATCAAGCAGACCGAGTCCCGCGGCTACAAGGACTGGTACGACAGCGCCACGGCGAAGATCACCGCCGAGCAGAAGATCGAGAAGAAGCTGCTCGAGGACCTCGACGGCCGGGCCGGCGACCTCCAGGACGAGGCCGACACCCAGGCGCTGGTCAACGGCGCGCTGATCGCGGTCGTGCTCATCGTCGCCATCGCCGGCGCGGCCCTGGTGGCCCGCTCGATGGTGCGCTCGCTGACCCGTCTGCAGGTCGCCGCCGAGGACGTCGCCGAGCGGCGGCTGCCCGAGCTGGTCAAGACCCTCTCCGAGAGCGACCCGCACGACGTCGACGTCACCGTCGAACCCGTCGGCGTCGACTCGGCGGACGAGATCGGCCACGTGGCGCACGCCTTCGACATGGTGCACCGCGAGGCCGTCCGCCTCGCCGCCGAGCAGGCGCTGCTGCGAGGCAACATCAACGCGATGTTCACCAACCTCTCGCGCCGCAGCCAGGGCCTGATCCAGCGTCAGCTCTCGCTCATCTCCGAGCTGGAGAGCCGCGAGGCCGACCCGGACCAGCTGGCCTCGCTGTTCAAGCTGGACCACCTCGCCACCCGCATGCGCCGCAACGGCGAGAACCTCCTCGTCCTCGCGGGCGAGGACCCGGGCCGCCGCTGGACCCGCCCCGTCCCGCTGGTCGACGTGCTCCGCGCCGCCGCCTCCGAGGTGGAGCAGTACGAGCGCATCGAGCTGGCCTCGGTGCCGTCGGCCGAGGTGGCCGGCCGCGTCGTCAACGACCTCGTCCACCTGCTCGCCGAGCTGCTCGAGAACGCGACCTCGTTCTCCAGCCCGCAGACCCGCGTCCGGGTGACCGGCCACGCGCTGCCGGACGGCCGGGTGCTGATCGAGATCCACGACACCGGCATCGGCCTCTCCCCCGACGACCTCGCGGACATCAACGAGCGCCTCGCCAACCCCCCGGTCGTCGACGTCTCGGTCTCCCGCCGCATGGGCCTCTTCGTGGTCGGCCGCCTGTCCCTGCGACACGGCATCCGCATCCAGCTGCGCCCCAGCGACTCCGGCGGCACCACCGCCCTCGTCATGCTCCCGCTCGACGTCACCACCTCCGGCGACCGCCGGGGCGGCGGCCGTCCGGGCGGGCCGGGCAAGGCGCCGCAGCGCGGGGTCGGTCCGACGCCGCGTCAGCAGGGCCGTCCCGGTGCCGCCGAGGCGCTGGCCGGCCGTGGCGCGGCAGCGCTCGGCCAAGGCCCGCAGGGCTCGCAGGGCCGCCCGGGCGGCGCTCCGGCCGGCCGGCCGCAGCTCGGCCAGGGTCCGCAGGGCGGAGGCCGTCCGGGTGCCCCGGCCGGTGCGCCCGGTGGCTCCCCCAACCTCTTCGGCGGCCCCGCCGCCGGCGCCCCCGCGGGCGGCCTGCCCACCCGCGACGCGGGCCAGCCCTCCCGGGAGAACCCGGCCGAGGGCCTGATGCCGCGCCGTACCCCGGGCGCCTCGGGTGCCCCGGGCGCCGGTGCTCCCGGTCAGGGCGCTCCCGCTCAGGGCGTGCCGGGCCAGGGCACTCCGGGCCAGGGCGCTCCGGGTGCGGGGCTCCCCCGCCGCGGTCCGGGCCAGGGCCAGCCGCAGGGCCAGCCGCAGCCGGGCTTCGGCCAGGAGCGTCCGCGCCCCGAGCCGGCCGGCCAGGGTGCCCAGGGCTGGAACGAGCAGCCGCAGCACGGCCGGGCCGGCCACCCCGAGGCCGGACGCCGTCCGCAGCCGCAGGGCCGTCCGTCCGGCCCCGGTCAGCAGCAGGCGCCCGCCCCGCAGCAGGCCCAGCCGCAGATGTTCCAGCAGCAGGCCCCGGCCCCGCTGGAGGCTCCGGCGGAGTCCACCGCGCAGTTCGCCCGTCCGCGCTTCGAGGCCAGCGAGATCGACCCGCGCGACCCGCTGGGCCTCGGTCTGGTCGAGCCGGTGCTGCCGAGCGTGCCCAACCCGGTGCCGCAGCAGCCCTCGTTCCAGCAGCAGGGGCAGCAGCACGTCCAGCAGCCCCAGCAGCAGGTGGCCCCGCAGGCCCAGCCGATGGCGCTGCCGACCGGTCCCGGTCTCGACGACACCGTGCAGTGGCAGCGGCCCGAGGACGGCTTCGGCGCCCCGGCTCCGCAGCGGACGCCCCGTCAGCAGCCCGCCCCCGGGCAGGAGTTGCCGGGCCGCGGCCGCGAGGAGGCCCGTCCGCGCGGGTACCAGCCGCAGCGCCCCGGCACCTCCGCTCCGGGCTTCGGCGAGCCGGCCAGGACCGCCCAGCGGCCCGAGGCCCCGCAGGCGCCGTCCCAGGCCCAGGCTCCGGCCCAGGCCCAGGCCCCCCAGCAGGCTCCGGCCCAGCCGCAGGCCCAGCGCCCGCAGGCCCCGCAGCAGGCCCAGGCCCAGCCGCAGGGGCAGCCCCAGGGCCGCCCGCAGCCGGGCCAGCCCGGCCAGCCCGGCCAGGAGGGCCCGGGTGACGCGCCGTGGCGCCCGTCCGCCAACGACGAGCGCTGGCGCCGCGCGGAGCAGGTCCGCGAGCCCTCCAGCGACGGGCTGACCCTGTCCGGCCTCCCCCGCCGGACCCCGCAGGCCAACCTGGTCTCCGGCACCGCCGAGGCGTCGCCGCTGACCGGCCCGCAGGTCTCCCGCAGCCCCGAGGAGGTGCGCGGCCGGCTGACCAACCTGCGCCGCGGCATCCAGCAGGGCCGCCAGGCCGGCGCGGACGCCGCCTCGCAGGGCGGCGGCATGCCGACCCGTCCGCCGCGCTTCGACGGCTTCGGCCCGCAGGGGCACGGCGCGCAGGACAACCCCGGTTACGGCTCGAACCAGCAGGAGCGTTGAGTTGACCCAGATGAGCCAGGCCGCACAGAACCTGAACTGGCTGATCACCAGCTTCGTGGACAGCACCCCCGGGGTGTCCCACACCGTGGTGGTCTCCGCCGACGGGCTCCTGCTCGCCATGTCCGAGGGCTTCCCCCGCGACCGCGCCGACCAGCTCGCCGCCGTCGCCTCCGGCCTCACCTCCCTCACCTCCGGCGCCAGCCGGATCTTCGAGGGCGGCGAGGTCAACCAGACCGTCGTGGAGATGGAGCGCGGCTTCCTCTTCCTGATGGCCATCAGCGACGGCTCTTCCCTGGCCGTGCTCGCGGCCCCCGACTCCGACATCGGTCTGGTGGGCTACGAGATGGCCCTCCTGGTGGACCGCGCCGGAGCCGTTCTCACCCCCGCGCTGCGCGCCGAACTCCAGGGCAGCCTGCTGCACTGACGGACCGTCACCCCGAAGCGCGGCAACTGACCAGAGCATCCAGGAGGACCCTCATGACCCCGCCCCCGACACCCGGCGGCTCCTACGGCAGCAACGGGTACGGCAGCGGCTACGGCGGCCAGTCCGACGGGTACGAGCAGCAGCCGCTGGTCCGCCCGTACGCGATGACCGGCGGCCGCACCCGCCCGCGGTACCAGCTGGCGATCGAGGCCCTGATCTCCACCACCACGGCCGCCGAGCGCACCGGCGGTCTGCTGCCGGAGCACGCCCGCATCGTCAACCTGTGCCGGGACGTCAAGTCCGTGGCGGAGATCTCCGCGCTGGCCGGTGTGCCGCTCGGGGTCGCCCGCATCCTGGTCGCCGACCTGGCCGAGGCCGGTCTCGTCGCCATCCACCAGCCCGCCGCCGCCGGAGAGTCGGGCGGAACGCCGGACGTCACGCTGCTCGAAAGGGTCCTCAGTGGACTTCGCAAGCTCTAACGCGGCCGCCCCCAGCCGCGCCACCACCTCCGCGAAGATCGTCGTCG
>NZ_JBSGEL010000151.1:0-5731 GCF_053602875.1 Kitasatospora sp. NPDC004289
CCTTGTGCACCACCGAGGAGTACGCCGGGACGGTGACCGTCACCTTGCGGTCGGCCCCGCTGGTGGCCCCGAACTGGTAACGCACGGGCCGCAGGTCGAGGCTCGTCCCGCCGCTCGTCAGTCGCATACGGGCATCATGGCACGTCAGGCGGGCCGTTCGGCCGGGGCGTAGTCGGCCGGGGCGCGTTCGGCGGACCAGGCGGACCAGAGGGCGGCGTACGGGCCATCGGCCTGGACGAGGTCGGCGTGGGTGCCGGTCTCGACCACCCGGCCGCCGTCGAGGACGACGACGCGGTCGGCGGTGGCGGCCTGGGTGAGGCGGTGGGCGACGGTGAGGGCGGTGCGGCCGGCCAGGGCGGCGTCGGCGGCGGCCTCCAGCTCGCGGGCGCCGGCGCTGCCCGCGTCGGCGGTTGCCTCGTCGAGGACGGCGATCGGGGGGTCGGTGAGGACCAACCGGGCCAGGGCGAGGTGCTGGGCCTGAGCGGTCGTCAGGCGGTGGCCGCCGTCGCCGACCACGGTGGCGAGGCCCTCGGGGAGGGCGTCCACCCAGGTCAGGGCGCCGACGGCCGCGAGCGCGGTGCGCAGCTCGGCGTCGGTCGCGCGGGGCCGGGCCAGGCGCAGGTCGTCGGCGAGCGGGCCGGCGAAGACGTGCACCTCCTGGCTGATCAGGGCGACGGCGCCGCGCACCCCGGCCGGGCCGAGCTCCGCGAGCTCGGCGCCGCCGAGCCGGATGCTGCCGGAGGAGGCCCGGTGCACCCCGGCCACCAGCTTGGCGAGGGTGGTCTTGCCCGCCCCGCTGGCCCCGACCAGCGCGACCCGTTCGCCGTCACGGACCGTCAGGGAGACCTCGTGCAGCACCGGGTGGCCGTCGCGGTAGGCGTGGTGGAGGGCCGTGACGGTGACGGAGGCGTCGGCGGGCCCGGGGGAGTCGGCGGACTCCGGCTCGGTGGGCAGACCGGCGAGCCCGACCAGCCGGGCCAGGGCGGCGCCCGCCTGCTGGGCGTCGTCGACCAGTACCAGGGCGGCGTTGATCGGGTTGAAGAGACCGTGGAAGTACAGGGCGGCGGCGGTGGCCGTGCCCAGGCTCACCTCCTTGGCGTCCACCAGAAGGAACCCCGCCACCAGCACCGAGGCCAGCCCGATGAACTCGGCCAGGTTCAGCCGGGAGAAGAAGCCGGTGACCAGCCGGGTGCCGCGCATCCAGAGCTGCACGGAGTCGTCCGAACGCTTCTCCACCAAGCCCACCTGGTGCTCCGTCAGCCGCAGCGCCCGTACCGTCCGCACCCCGCCGACACCGTCCAGCAGCTGCTGCTGGAGCGCCCCGGCGGCGGCCCGCTGGGCCGCGTAGACCGGGACGGCCCTCGGCAGGTACCAGCGCATGGTCAGCCAGTGCACGGGCGCGGCGGCCAGCACGGCGAGCGCGAAGCGCCAGTCCAGCAGGGCCAGTGCCACCAGGGTGAGCACGATGGCGAGCACCGAGCGGGCGAACTCCGGCAGCGCCTGGCGCACCGTCCGCGCCACCAGGGCGACGTCCCCGGTGACCCGGGAGGTCAGGTCGCCCACCCCGGCCCGCTCCACCCGCTCCAGCGGCAGACGCAGCGCCCACTCGACGAACTCCTCGCGCACGGTGGCGAGCACGCCCTCGCCCAGCCGGGCCACCAGGGCGCTGCCGTACGCGATGGCCGCGCCGCGCCCGAGCGCGACGGCCACCAGCAGGACCAGCGGCAGGGTGAGCGAGCCGGTGCCGGCCCTCGCCTTCACCAGGTCGACCAGGCGGCCGAGCAGCGGGGCCGTGAGCAGACCGACGGCGGTGCCGAGCACCAGCACGGTCAGCGCACCCGCGGTCAGGGCGCGCTGACGGAGCACCAGGCGCCGCAGCACGGCCCAGGTCTCGGCGCCGCCCGCGACCGGCAGCAGTTCGCGGTCGGCGGGTGCGTGGGTCGGGGTCACGGTCGGGTCCTCCGCGGTGGTCGTCATGCCAGCACCAGGGTGCGGTAGGCGGGGTCGGCGGTGAGGGTCTGGTGGGTGCCGTCGGCGGTGACGGCGCCGTCGGTGAGCACCACCACCCGGTCGGCGCGGGCCAGCAGGGCCGGGCTGGTGGTGACCAGCACGGTGGTGCGGCCGTGGCGCAGCGCGCGCAGCCGCTCGGCGATCCGGGACTCCGTGACGGAGTCTACGGCGGTGGTCGGGTCGTGCAGGACGAGTACGGCCGGTGAGGCGGCCAACGCCCGTGCCAGCGCGACGCGTTGCCGCTGGCCGCCGGAGAGCGAACGGCCGCCCTCGCTGACCTCGGTGTCCAGCCCGGCGGGCAGGGCGGCGGCCACCTCGTCGGCGGCGGAGGCGGCGAGCACGGCCCCGGTCAGCTCGCCGTCGGGCGAGCCGAGGAGGTTCTCCCGCAGGGTGCCCGCGAAGAGCACGGCGTCGTGGTGGGCGACCAGGACGGAGCGGCGCAGCTCGGCCGGGTCAAGGGCGGTCAGGCCGGTGCCGTCCAACTCGACCGTTCCGGCGGCCGGGTCGGCCTCGCGGCCGAGGCAGCGCAGCAGGTCGGCCGCGGCCGCCGGATCGTCCGTGACCACGCCGAGCAGCTCGCCGGGCGCGACCTCCAGGTCCAGCCCGCGCAGGGCGCCGTAGCCGACGCCGCGCAGCCGCAGCCCGCCGGCGCCGGCGGACCAGGGCCCGGAGCCGGGCGTGGCCGCGTGCGGTGCGCGGTGGTGCGGCACCGCGGGCGGGGCGGCCAGCACCTCGGCGATCCGCCCGGCCGAGGCCCGGCCCTGGGCGAACTCGCCGTTGGCCCAGGTGAGCACCTGGAACGGGCCGAGCAGGAACTGCGCCAGACCGACCGCGGCGATCAGCTCGCCGACGCTGACCCGCCCGTCCATCGCCAGCACCGCGCCGACCAGGGCGATCAGCACGATGAAGAGCCCGGTCAGCGCCTGGAGCCCGCCGTCGTGCGCCGCCCGGCTGCGGGCGGCCCGCAGCGCCGCGGCGAGCGAGTCCTGACTCACTGTCCGGTACCGGGCCACCGCCGCCGCCTCGGCGCCGATGCCCTTGAGCACCCGCAGGCCGGTGACCAGGTCGGCGGCGATGCCACCGGCGCGCGCGGCGCGGTCCTGCTCCACGCCGCTGCGCCGCTCCAGCGGGCGGCTGATGCGGTGGCCGAGCCAGAGCAGCGGCGGTATGCCGAGCAGCACCAGCAGGCCGAGCGGCACCGAGATCCGCAGCAGCAGCGCGGCGCTGACGCCCAGTCCGGCCAGCGCGGCGACGCCGAACGGCAGCACGGTGGCCACCACGCCGACCCGCTTGGCGTCACCGGTGGCGATGCCGGCCAGCGCACCGGGCAGGTGCCCGGCCTCGGCGCCGCCGTACGGGTCCAGCACCCGGGTGGTGAGGGCCAGGCGCAGCCGGTGGGCGGCCTGCTCGCCGGCGCGCTCCGCCAGTCTGGCGCCCCTGCGGTAGCAGGTGGAGAGGAGCAGGAAGAGCACGGCGAGCAGGGCCAGCCAGCGCAGCAGCGCGGGGACGGAGCCGGTGGCCACGGCCCGGTCGATCACCGCGCCCATCACCACCGGCACCAACGCCTCGCAGGTCTGGTGGCCCATGCCGAGCAGCGCCGCGCCGGTCAGCAGGCGGCGTTGGCCGCGGAGCGCGCCGCGCAGGACGGCGCCTCCGCTCGGTCCTGCTGTGGCCATGGACGTCCTTTCGGGTGATCTTGCGATGGTGGCCCAACATCCGCTGTGACCAGTGGTTCTGACGGTGCGTCAGGTATTGGTTCGAGTGTTGACCTCTACCGAGGAGACAGGTTAGCCTTACCTAACTATGAATGTCGAACCGTCGGCGGCCCTGCGGCGCACTCTCGGGCTGGCCCTGGCCGCCGGGGTGCTCCTGCTGCTCTGCCTGCTCAGTCTCTGGATCGGCACCCGGGACGTCCCGGTCAGCACGACCTGGCGGGTGCTCTGGCACCCTGACGGCTCGAACGCCGCCACCGTCGTCCACGACTACCGCATCCCGCGCACCCTGCTCGCCCTCCTGGTCGGCAGCGCGCTCGGCACCGCCGGCGCCCTGATGCAGGCCCTCACCCGCAACCCGCTGGCCGACCCGGGCCTGCTCGGCGTCAGCCTCGGCGCCGCCACCGGCGTCGTGGTCGCGATCGGCTTCCTCGGCGTCTCCAGCGTGCTGGGCTACGTCTGGTTCGCCCTGCTCGGCGCCGCCGTGGCCACCCTCGCCGTGTACCTGCTCGGCGCGGCGGGCCGCGGCCAGGCCACCCCCGAACGGCTGGTGGTGGCCGGAGCGGCGCTCACCGCCGTGCTGTTCGCCTTCGACTCCGCCGTCCTGCTGCTCGACCCCGAGGTCTTCGACGAGTTCCGGTTCTGGACCGTCGGTTCGCTCGCCGGGCGCCGCTACGACGTCCTGCTGGCCGTGCTGCCCTTCGTCCTGACGGGTGGTCTGATCGCCGTCGCCCTGGCCCGGGCCCTGAACGCGCTCGGCCTCGGGGACCAGGTCGGCCACGGCCTGGGCGTCGCCGTCGGCCGCACCCGCGCCCTCGGCGGCCTCGCCGTCCTGCTGCTCTGCGGCGCCGCCACCGCGGCCGCCGGGCCGATCGCCTTCCTCGGCCTCGCCGTCCCGCACGTGGCCCGCTTCCTGGTCGGCCCGGACCAGCGCTGGGTACTGGCCTACTCCGCCGTGCTCGCCCCGCTGTTGCTGCTCGCCGCAGACGTGGCCGGGCGGGTGGCCGGGGCGCCCGGTGAGATCCAGGTCGGCATCGTCACCGCCGTGCTCGGCGGCCCGCTCTTCCTCGCCCTGTGCCGCCGCCGCAGGCTGGTGCTCCTGTGAGCCCCCGTCAGACCGCCGTGCAGGCAAGCCCGGCCGACCACCCGCCGATCGGCCACCCGGTGCTGCGTCGTGGGCGGTGGTCGGTCCGGGTGGTGCCCCGGACGGTCGCCGTCTGCGCCGGCCTCGCGGTCCTCCTCCTCGGCGTCTGCCTGCTCTCCCTGGCCGTGGGCGAGGTGCACCTGACGCCGCGTGAGGTCTACGGCGCCCTCACCGGCGAGCCCGGCGCCGCCGACTTCGTCGTCAACACCCTGCGCCTGCCCCGCCTGCTGCTCGCCCTGCTGGTCGGCGCGGCCCTGGCCGTCAGCGGAGCCGTCCTCCAGGGTCTGACCGGCAACCCGCTCGGCAGCCCCGACGTCATCGGCCTGACCAACGGCGCCGCCACCGGCGCCCTGCTGGTCATCGTGGTCCGGCACGGCAGCCTCACCGAGACCGCCCTCGGCGCCCTCGCGGGCGGCCTGGCCACCGCCCTGCTGGTCCAACTCCTCGCCTCCGGGCGGGGGTTGCCGGGCTTCCGCCTGGTGGTGATCGGCATCGGCACCAGCGCCATCCTGCTGTCCGTCAACTCCTACCTGATCACCCGCGCCAGCCTGGAGGACGCGCTGGCCGCCCAGAGCTGGCTGATCGGCAGCCTCAACAGCCGCACCTGGCCCCAGGTCACCGCCCTCGCCATCGGCGTCGCGATCCTGCTGCCGCCCACCCTCTGGTACGGCCGCCGGCTCGGCATGCTCGCCCTCGGCGAGGACACCGCCCGGGCCCTCGGCGTGCGCACCGGCCCCACCCGGGCCGTCCTGCTGCTCCTCGGCGTCGCCCTGGCCGACCTCGTGTCCGTTGCGGACCAGCTCATGCACGCCGGCGGGCGTGATGGCCACGCGGTACTCGTGGTTCTTGACCTCGCGGGGGATGC
>NZ_JBSGEL010000152.1:0-5048 GCF_053602875.1 Kitasatospora sp. NPDC004289
GACACCCCCATCATCACCCTCGACGCACGCCGCCGGGACAGCGCCAAGAGCGCCCTCATCACCCTCGTCGAACACGCCCTCCTCGCCCGACTCCGCTGATGAAGCGCTGATGAAGAGCCTGGGCGGGCCCGATAACGGTTCGATAGGCATTTAAAGATCGAAAGTAACTCTCGGTGACGACCGGGCTGCGTGCCGCAGCATTCAGCCCGGATAAGTCACCGAATGTCTGAATTGCACGTACCAAAACGTGCGCAGATGCCTGTTTGTCCCGCATCCGCGCACGTGCTCCAATGCCAGCTACCCCGTAGTCACCCTGGCAGTTCCACCCAGCAGCGGGCTGCGGCGAGCGGGGATGAGAGAGGTTGTTGTCGAGTGAGGCGTAACCAGCCAGTCACCGAGCAGCGGCGCTCCGAGCCCCGCCAGAACGAGCCGGGCGGTTTCTCGGCGTTCGCGCCGAGTGCCGAGGAGCGGCCCGCCCCCGCCGCCGTTCCCGCGCCCGCGGTGTCCACCAAGCCCAACGCCAAGGACGAGCGCCGGAGTTCCGGCCGGTACGAGTTCCTCGCACCGCGCAACTGGCGGGTGCCCACCCGCCTGATAGCGATCCTGCTCATCCCGGTCGTGATCTCCCTGGTCTTCGGCGGGCTCCGGGTCAACAGCTCCTTCGACGACTTCGTCAAGGCGACCCACGCCGAGAAGACCGCGCTGCTCGCCAAGGCCGCCACCGAGCTGGCCGACTCCCTGGAGTCCGAGCGCGACCTGACCGCCATCCCGCTGATGGTCGGCCAGGACCCGCAGGGCGAGGTCCCCAAGCGCCGCGCCAAGACCGACCAGGCGCTGGCCGCGTACAAGGCCGCGTTCGCCGAGGTCTCCGACGACCCGCTGCTGGCCCGCCGCAACGACGCCTTCCAGCAGCTCGCGGTGCACCTGCCGCACCTGCGCGAGAACGCCTACAAGCGCGAGCTCTACATCACCGCGACCCAGGCCGCCTACTCGAACCTGATGGCCCCGCTGATGGCCTTCGACAACTCGGTCGGCTTCGGCTCCTCCACGGTCACCAGCAAGGGCCGCGCGATCTACGCCATGTCGCTGGCCAAGGCCTCCGCCTCGACCCAGCGGGTGCTGATGCTCAACCTGCTGGTCGGCACCAGCCAGCACATCCTGACCAAGCAGGAGACCTCCGAGCTCCTCCAGCAGCTGGCCGTGGCCAACAAGCTGGAGCAGGTCTCGCTCAACGAGTTCTCCACCGGCAGCGCGCCCGAGGACGCCCGCGCCTACTCGGACGCCCAGGTCGCCCAGGCCTCCGCCGACCAGCGCGCCGCGCTGAAGATGCCCGGCACCGACGTCGCGCCCACCATGAGCGGCCTGCTCGTGCTCGGCCTGTCCTTCATGAGCAGCAGCTCCACGCTCAGTGACGGCGCCGCCGAGGCCGCCGCCAACGCCGGCCTCAACCCGCCGAACTGGCAGCAGGCCACCGCGAGCCACATCAGCTCGCTGCGCAACACCGAGTCCAAGCTCCTCGACGAGGTCGTCGACGCCGCCGCGAACATCAAGAACCGCGCGCAGAACGACATGATCCTCAACTCGGTCATCGTCGTGGTCTCGCTGGCCCTGGCCGGTCTGCTCACCGGCCTGATCGCCCGCTCGATGATCCTCGGCATGCGCACCCTGAACGCCGCCGCGCTGGACATCGCCAACCACCGTCTGCCGGACCTGGTCGAGAAGCTCTCCAAGACCGACCCGGACCGGGTGGACACCTCCGTCGCGCCCATCCCGCTGCACGGCAAGGACGAGATCGGCGAGGTCGCCCGCGCCTTCGACCAGGTCCACCAGCAGGCGGTCTCGCTCGCCGCCGAGCAGGCCCTGCTGCGAGGGAACGTCAACGCGATCTTCACCAACCTGTCGCGCCGCAGCCAGAGCCTGATCCAGCGTCAGCTCGCGCTGATCACCGACCTGGAGAACAACGAGGCCGACCCGGACCAGCTGGAGAACCTCTTCAAGCTGGACCACCTCGCCACCCGCATGCGCCGCAACGGCGAGAACCTCCTCGTCCTCGCGGGCGAGGAGGCCGGCCGCCGCTGGAACACCCCGGTCCCGCTGGTCGACGTGCTCCGCGCCGCCGCCTCCGAGGTGGAGCAGTACGAGCGCGTGGAGCTGGCCGGCATCCCCGAGGCCGAGGTCATCGGCGCCGCCGTGACCGACCTCGTCCACCTGCTGGCCGAGCTGCTGGAGAACGCCACCACCTTCTCCAGCCCGCAGACCCGGGTGCTGGTCAACGCCACCCGCCTGCCGGACGGCCGGGTGCTGGTCGAGATCCACGACAAGGGCATCGGCCTCACCGCCGAGGACTTCGCCGAGATCAACGAGAAGCTGGCCGAGCCGCCCACGGTCGACGCCACCATCTCCCGCCGCATGGGCCTGTTCGTGGTCGGCCGGCTGTCCCAGCGGCACGACATCCGCGTCCAGCTGCGCCCCTCGGGCGAGTCCGCGGGCACCACCTCGCTGGTGATGCTCCCGCAGCACCTGACCCACATGGCCCTGGCCCCGGAGCCCGAGGAGCAGTTCACCGTCTCCCGGATCTTCGCGGAGCAGGAGGGCCAGGTCAGCTGGGAGGAGGCCCAGGGCCGCAGCGCGGCCGAGCTCGGCTTCGACGACCACCTGACCGGCCACGGCGGCAGCAGCGGCTTCAGCCCCGCGCTGGAGTCCATGCAGCGCTCGCAGCGGCTCGACCAGCGCCGCCGGGCCGCCCTGGAGGCGGGCCCCGAGGACGGCGGCCAGGTCATCGACGCCGAGGTCGAGGAGACCCCGTACGCCGAGGACGCCTACGGCTACCAGGGCCAGTACGGCCAGGGCCAGGACTCCTTCGGCCAGGGCCAGTACGCCCAGGACCCGTACGGCCGCGACCAGTACGGCCAGGAGCAGTACGGCCAGCCGTACGCGCCGGCCGACTCCTACGGCTACCAGGAGCCGCACCACCAGGACGCCCCGTACGGCGGCCAGCAGTACGGCCGGACCGAGTACGCCGAGCCCGAGTACGCGGAGGCGGCCGCGGCCGACTACCAGCCGTACGGGCAGGACTACGGCTACGGACAGCAGGGCGGCTTCCAGCAGGCCCAGGAGCGCTACGAGGAGCCCTCGGGCCACCCGTACGGCTCCGAGCCCGCCGCGCTGCCCCCGGCCGCTCCGACGGCCCCTGCGAGCCCGCTGCTCGGCTCCGGCCTGCCGCAGCGCCGCCCGGGCCAGCAGCTGGCCGGCGGCGGCTTCCCGTCCGCCCGTCAGGACGAGGCTCCGGCTCCCGGTGACAAGCCGAACTGGTTCACCGGCGCCAAGGACACCTCCGCCCCGGCGGAGGAGAACCGCGGCCACGACGTGTCGGGGCTCGGCGGCTACGGCCCCACCGGCCCGACCGCCGCTCCGCAGCAGGAGTGGCAGTCGCCCAACGACGGCGACTGGCAGCGGGCCGGCCAGCTCCGCGAGCCGGCCGCCGCCGGCACCACCGACTCGGGCCTGCCGCGCCGGGTGCCCAAGCAGAACCTGGTGCCGGGCAACGCCAAGCCCGGCACCCAGGACGGCCCGCAGGTCTCCCGCAGCCCCGAGGAGGTGCGCGGCCGGCTGACCAACCTGCGCCGTGGCGTCGAGCAGGGCCGCAGCGCGGGAGGCGACCCGGGCGCCACCGGTAGTTTCCGGATCGACCCCCAGCAGCACGACAGCACCACCGATCTCTTCGGCGGCTCGAACCAGCAGGAGCGTTGAGTTGACCCAGATGAGCCAGGCCGCACAGAACCTGAACTGGCTGATCACCAATTTCGTGGACAACACCCCCGGGGTGTCCCACACCGTGGTGGTCTCCGCCGACGGGCTCCTGCTCGCCATGTCCGAGGGCTTCCCCCGCGACCGCGCCGACCAGCTCGCCGCCGTCGCCTCCGGCCTCACCTCCCTCACCTCCGGCGCCAGCCGGATCTTCGAGGGCGGCGACGTCAACCAGACCGTGGTCGAGATGGAGCGCGGCTTCCTCTTCCTGATGGCCGTCAGCGACGGATCCTCGCTGGCCGTGCTGGCTTCGCCGGACTCCGACATCGGTCTGGTGGGCTACGAGATGGCCCTCCTGGTGGACCGCGCCGGAGCCGTTCTCACCCCCGCGCTGCGCGCGGAACTCCAGGGCAGTCTCCTGCACTGACGGTTCGTCGGATACCGTCCTGGTATTCGAAAGACCTCATTGCCCGTCCCCGGGCCCTCACGGGCCCGGGTTCGGGCGTTGTACGGCCTTCGCACAACGGGTGACGATCCGTCAGGATCGTTACCAGCACCGCACCGCCGCACCTTGTGAGGAGAGGAACCGTGACCCCGCCCGACGACCGCAGCGGCCAGTACGGCGTTCCGTACCCTGGCACCGGCCATGACGCCTTCGGAGCTCCCGGCGTCGTCGGCCACGGTCAGCCGTACGGACAACAGCAGTACGGCCAGCCGCAGTTCGCGCAACCGCAGTTCGACCAGCAGCAGCAGTACGGGCTGCCGGAGCAGCAGCAGCCGTACGACGGGCAGCAGTTCGCCCGCCAGCCGCAGCCCGGCTACCAGGACTACCAGGGCTACTCCGGCTCCGAGTCCTACCAGGACCACCCCGAAGACCCGGGCCACGCCGACGAGTTCGACGACGAGGAGGAGTCCGGACCGCTGATCCGGCCCTTCGCGATGACCGGCGGCCGCACCCGGCCGCGTTACGAACTGGCCTTGGAGGCACTGGTTTCGGCCAATGTCAGCCAGGACCGGCTGGCTTCGCTGCTCCCCGAGCACCAGCGGATCTGCATGCTGTGCACCGAGGTGAAGTCCGTCGCGGAGGTCTCCGCGCTGCTCAACATCCCCCTGGGAGTGGCGCGCATCCTGGTCGCCGACCTGGCCGAGGCCGGTCTCGTCGCCATCCACCAGCCCGCTGCCGGCGGCGAATCCGGCAACCAGCCCGACGTCACGCTGCTCGAAAGGGTCCTCAGTGGACTTCGCAAGCTCTAACGCGGCCGCCCCCAGCCGCGCCACCACCTCCGCGAAGATCGTCGTCG
>NZ_JBSGEL010000153.1:0-4974 GCF_053602875.1 Kitasatospora sp. NPDC004289
CGAGGAACTGCGCGCGGGGGAACGGCAGCACGTGCAACTGGCTGACGTGCCCCGATCCCACGCCGGTCCGCCTTCCGTACTCGCGCAGTTCCTCGCGCCCCCGGGGTGACCACCTTCGGGGGCGTGGCCACGTCCGTCAGCCCGGGAGGGGAAGGGTCTCCGCGTACGCGCCGGGGTGGAGCCCGCCCGGGGGGATGACGGCCAGCGCGTCGGCCAGCGCCAGCCCCCGGAGCATGGCGGGCCCGTCGAACGGCAGCGGCCGCAGGCCCGCCTCGGTGCGCACCACCGGCAGCAGCCGGGTGTCCGACGGGTGCCCGGGCAGCGCCGCGGCGAGCGGTTCGCGACGGGACGGGACGGCGGGCCGTCCGGAGCGGGCGTGCAGCAGTGGGAGGGCGAGGGTGAGCAGCCCGGCCACCGCCGCGAGCGGGTTGCCGGGCAGGCCGACCAGGTGGCGGCCGCCGGGGAGGGCGGCCAGCAGCATGGGGTGGCCGGGCCGGACGGCCACGCCGTCGACGATCAGGTGGGCGCCGACCGCGGCCAGCGCCCCGTGCAGGAAGTCCACCGGCCCGGCCGCCGTCCCGCCGGTGGTGACGACCAGGTCGGCGGGCGAGTGCCGGACGGCGTCCCGCAGCAGTGCGAGGTCGTCCCCGACGCGGCGGCAGCCGGTCAGCTCGGCGCCCGCGGCGGCCAGCCACGGCGGCAGCAGCGGCCCGAGCGCGTCCCGGACCATCCCGGGCCGGGGCAGCCCCTCGTCCAGCAGTTCGTCGCCGAGCAGCAGCAGTTCGACGGTCGGGCGCCGGTGCACCGCCAGTCCGTCGTACCCGCCGGCCGCCGCCAGCCCGAGCACCGCCGGGGTGACCGCGGTACCGGCCGGCAGCAGCGTTTCACCGAGGCGGCACTCCTGCCCGCGCGGCCGGACGTCCTGACCCGGCGTCACCGGGCCGAGTCCGTACAGCTGGCCGCCCTCGGCCCGGCCGTGCTCGCGCCGCAGGACGCCGGTGGCGCCGGGCGGGAGCTGGGCACCGGTGGCGATCTCGACCGCCGCGCCGTCGGCCAGCGGGGCGCAGGTGCCGCCGGCCAGCAGACGGCCCGTCAGCCGCCAGGGGCCGGGGCCGGCCACCGCCCAGCCGTCCATCGCGGAGGTGTCGAAGGCGGGCAGGTCGGTGAGCGCCGCGAGCGGCTCGGCCAGGGTGCGGCCGAGGGCCGATCGCAGCGGCAGCCGCTCGGCCGCGGTGGGCCCGTCGGCGGCCGCCCGGGCCGCGGCGCGGGCCTCGGGCCAGGCGCAGTGGTCCAGGGTCGGGGGCGGGGCCGCGGCGCCGACCGCCACCCCGTCCGGCAGGTCGAAGACGTCCTCCGCCGGAGCGGGCCCCGGCCGACCGTCCCGGGTGCGGGCACCGTCACCGGGCACCGCGCCACCCTCCGACCGACCGTCCCCCGCACCTGCGCCGACACCGACACCGCCACCGCCACCGCCACCGGACGCCACGTCACCCTCCGCCCCGGCGGCCGCCGGGGTGTCCCCCGGCGGGTCGAACGGTCCGGCGGGCCGTCCCGCCGCGGCCTCGGGGGCGACGGCGGTCACGGCTGCCGCTCCTGCTCCGCGGCCCAGCGCTCGGCGAGGGCGGCGGTGCGGGCCCGGGCCTCCTCGACGGCCCCGGGGCCGCCGCCCCGCGCGGCGGCGGCGTAGCCGACCAGGAAGGCGGTCAGCGGGGCGGCCGGGCGGGCCACGCCGTGGGCCACCACCCGGGCGAGGTCGAGCAGCCCCGCGGTGTCCACCGCCAGGTCGATGCCCAGCTCGGCGGCGGCTTCGGCGATCCAGTCATCCAGCGTGCGCTCCATGGCCCCATGCTGCCCGATCCACCCGCCCGTCCCGGTTCCGCCCCGTGACCCCCGCGAGTCGATTCGCTCACCCGGCCGACCGCCGCGCGGTGAGGGGGCGTCAGCCCGGCCCGGGTGCCCGCAGCCGCCGCTCGGCGCGGGCCAGGTCGTCCCAGGTGTCGCAGTCCAGCGCGGTGGCGTCCGGATCGGGCAGGCGGTGCAGCCGGAGCGGTCCGAGCAGGTGGCGGAGCGGGAGTCCCGCCGGGGGGCCGAGCTCGTCGAGGCGGGCGCGCAGCGCGGCCGTCCGGTAGGCCCCGGCGAGCGGCTGGTCCCGGCCGTCGGCGTCGACGAGCAGGGCGCCGTCGTGGCCGGAGAGGCCGTCCAGCAGACGGGCGACCGCGGCCCGGTCGAGGAACGGCAGGTCGGCCGCGAGCAGCAGCACCACCTCGGCGGTGACCTCGGCGAGCCCGGCCGCGACCCCGGCCACCGGTCCGCCGCCGGGTGGCTCCTCGCGGCACCACCGGAGGCCGCCGCGCTCGGTCGGCCGCTCGGGGCCGACCACCACGGTGGCCGCCGCGTCGGGGCAGGCGGCCAGCACCCGGTCGAGCAGGGTGCGCCCGCCGACCCGGAGGGCGGGCTTGTCCGCACCGTCGAGCCGCCGGGCGGCGCCGCCGGCCAGCACCAGCGCGTCATGGACCATCGGACGGACCGTCATGCGGCCAGTATCGGCCCGGGGGACGGCTCGGCGGGACGGCTCCGGTGAACGGCCCCGCTGGACGGCCCCGCGCTCAGGGGTCCTCGACGATCTCCGCGTCCACGATCCCGTTCTCGTGACCGTTCTCGTGACCGCCCTGCTCGACCACCGACGCGACCGCCTGCGCGTACGCCGCCACGTTGGCCGCCGCGCTGAGCTCCAGCAGGGCCGGCTGGGTGAGCCCGCCGTAGCGCTCGTTGACGGCTGCGGCCAGCGCCTCGGCGTCCTCCCGGTGCTCGGCGAAGGCGGCGTCGAAGTCCCGCAGGTAGGCGTTGGTGAAGGCGAGCACCCGGGAGGCGTCGTCGTCCGCGCCGGGCGCCCGGTGGCCGGCGATCACCCGGTCCGCG
Source organism: Kitasatospora sp. NPDC004289 (assembly GCF_053602875.1). Lineage (NCBI taxonomy): Bacteria > Bacillati > Actinomycetota > Actinomycetes > Kitasatosporales > Streptomycetaceae > Kitasatospora > Kitasatospora sp. NPDC004289. Next base: position 2,920 of record NZ_JBSGEL010000153.1, read on the forward strand.
CCGAGCTCGGCGATCCTGGCCAGGTTGGCCCGCCACTCCTCGCGCTGGACGGGGTCGGTGTCGGCGGTCCAGACGTGGGTGCCGTTGTAGACGAAGTCCCCGGCGACCACCGTGCGGATGCCCGGGACGTGCACCACGGTGGAGCCCTCGCAGTCGGCCTGGCCGAGGCCGAGCACCCGGATCAGCTGACGGTCGATCATCAGCGGCTGGGGCAGCAGCGGGGCGGGCAGCAGCGGGGCGTCGGGGATGTCGTCCCCGTAGACCGGCTTCCACTGGGCCACCTTGGCGGCGACGGTGGCGGCGATCCCGGCCACCACCGGCGGTGCGGCCAGCAGCTGGGCCCGGGGGAAGAGCCGGAGCACCTCCTCCGCGCCGAAGTAGTGGTCGGGGTGGTGGTGGGTGATCACCACGGCCAGCAGCTGCCTGCCCTTGCCGGCCACCCACTCGGCCAGCTCGCGTCCGGCGCCGCGGGTGAGCTGCGCGTCGACCAGGATGGCGGTCCGCTCGCCCATGATCAGGCTGGAGGTGGCGAAGAACGCGGTCTCGGGGCCGGTGAAGACCTCGACCGTCAGCGCGGCCGGCGGCGGGCCCTGCTCGGCCGAGAGTCCGGACGCCCCGGCCGGCTCCGGCACTTCCGGGTATTCGGACTGGTCCGGCGTCACATCGGCTCCCTGGTCGGCGTGGTGGGTCGTCTCCGGACCCCGTACGGCCAGCTTGGGAGGTAGCCGGGGCTTTCGCCGAGTAGGCACGCCCAGGTGAGTGATCGAACACATGCCGGAGGCCCGCCCCGACGCACTGTCAGGACGGGCCTCCGGCGGACACCGCTGCTACTTCTTGCCCTTGCCGGTGAGCTTCTGCACCCGGGAGCCGATGCCCCAGGCGGTGACCCGCCAGAGCGCCTCGACCACGATGTTGCGGCTCATCTTGGAGGCGCCGAGCTCGCGCTCGACGAAGGTGATCGGCACCTCGCTGACCTTGTAGCCGGCCTTGACGGTGCGCCAGGCCAGGTCGACCTGGAAGCAGTACCCGGCCGAGGCGACCTGGTCCATGCCGAGACCCTCCAGGGTCTCCTTGCGGAAGGCGCGGTAGCCGCCGGTGACGTCCTTGATCGGCACGCCGAGCATCAGGCGGGAGTAGGTCGAGCCGCCGCGCGAGAGCATCAGGCGGGACTTCGGCCAGTTGACGACCTTGCCGCCGGGCACCCAGCGGGAGCCGAGCACCAGGTCGGAGTTGCGCAGCGCGGTGAGCAGGCGGTGCAGCTCCTCCGGCTGGTGCGAACCGTCGGCGTCCATCTCGACGAGGACGTCGTAGCCGTTGTCGATGCCCCAGCGGAAGCCCGCGAGGTAGGCGGCCCCGAGGCCCTCCTTGCCCTTGCGGTGCATCACCTTGATGTGGTCGTCGTCGGCGGCGAGCTTGTCGGCGATGTCGCCGGTGCCGTCAGGGCTGTTGTCGTCCGCGACCAGGACGTGGACCTCGGGGACGGCGGCGCGGACTCGGGAGGTGATCCGCTCGACGTTCTCGGCCTCGTTGTAGGTCGGGATGATTACGAGCACCTTGCCGAGGTCGGCGAAGGTGCTCTCCTGGTCAGCGGCGGTCACGTCTGAGCCTTTCGGAATGCAGCGGGGGGAGAGCGGCAGCGAGCCCGCGCGTCCGACGATGCCAGGACGGCTGAGCACGTGCTGGTGCAGGGCCCACAGAAGAAGACGTCTGAGAATGCGCATGCTACCCCGGGCCGGTGCGTGCTCCATCCTCCGGGCCGCCCACGGACTCGGTGCGGAGGCCGCGAACGGGTAGTCTCCTGCTCATCCTGAACACCCGTGGGTCGCGAAGCAAACCGTTCGCTCGCGCCCGGCCGGGCCGCCCGCCACGTCTCCTCTCACGTCGGAGGGCAACCGCCGCAGCCGGAGCCCTGCCCGCGCAGGTGTCGACCGAACAGTGTGGAGTGGCCAGTCCGATGCGGGACCTGAAGCAGCTGGTGAAGGCGTACGACGTCCGGGGTGTGGTGCCGGACCAGTGGGACGAGGTGCTGTCGCGGGCGTTCGGTGCGGCGTTCGT
>NZ_JBSGEL010000154.1:0-4908 GCF_053602875.1 Kitasatospora sp. NPDC004289
GCAACGTCCGCCCCGACTACGTCACCCGCCTCTGGGACGTCGTCAACTGGACCGACGTCACCAACCGCTTCACCACCGCCAAGAACACCTGACCCACAGTCACGCCACCGGGCCCCGCGTTCCTCCGGCGACGCGGGGCCCGTGCGCGGGGCCGAGCCGTTCCGACACCGGCCCGACCGTGGGCCGTAGAGTGACCGGTGCAGCTGGTTCGCCCCGCCGTTCGGGTGGGGCGTCGTAAGAGGGAACCCGGTGACGCCTTTCATCTGGCCATTCCGGGACTGCCCCGCAGCGGTGAGTGGGAACGACCGCCGTCACACGCACTGGGCCCATGACGGGCCCGGGAAGCGACGGCCACTAGGTGTCCGCCCTGTCCGGGACGGACGTGCCCGCGAGTCCGAAGACCTGCCACTGCCCGCGTGCCGGAGGGGTGCGCGGTCTCACCGCGACCCCGAGGGCGGGCCGACGGTGCGGGCGGACGCCTCGGGCTCCGCTCCGCCGCCGCGTGCCCCGTGGTCCGAGAACTCGCGAAGGAGAGTTCAGTGGAACGAGGCATCGGAACGGCACCGGCACACCGAGGGGGTCGTCGATGACCGGGACCCCGTGCGTCTCGCGCACGCCGGAGGAGTCGATGGTGACGCTGGCTCACATCATGAGCGACCACGACACCAACCTCTACGGGACGGTGCACGGCGGCGTGGTGATGAAGCTGATCGACGACGCCGCCGCGGCCGCAGCCGGGCGGCATGCCGGGGTGCCGGCGGTGACGGTGTCGGTCGACGGCATGTCCTTCCTCGCGCCGGTCCGCGCGGGTGACCTGCTGACCGTGCGGGCCCGGCTCGACCACGCGGGCAGGACCTCGATGGACGTGTCGGTGGTGGTCACCGCCGAGCGCTGGAACATCAGCGGCCCCGTCACCCGGGTGGCCACCGCCCAACTGGTGTTCGTGGCCGTCGACGCGGACGGCCAGCCCCACCGGGTCCCGCAACTCGTGACCGAGAGCACGGCCGACCGACGACGCCAACGCCGGGCACGGGAACGGCGGGCCGCCCGGGCCGGCCTGGTGGAGCGGGGCGCCGGCTAGCCGGCCCGTTCCGCCCCGTACGCTTCACGGACCGGCCGGCGCCCGGTGATCAGGGCCCGGCTGGCTCGGCGTTGTAGCCCGCGTGGACGGAGACCACCAGGACGGCGCCGTGCGCGGGGTAGGCGTCGGCGGCCAGCCGGTCGCGGCCGTACTGCTGCCAGTCGACGTAGTACCTCGTCCGCACCGTCGGGTACTTGAGCGCCACGTCGTGCAGAGCGGTCCCGTCGTCGAGGTACGGCAGGTGGGGTGCCTGGGCCACCTGCACGGTCGCCGTCGGCCGGCCGCCGTTGCCCCTGGCCTCGGCGGGGACGACGAAGTCGTCCTTCAGCGGCAGGGAGTACTGCATCCAGGCGACGTTCGGCCGCGCGGCCGCCACCGCGGTCTCCTCCGCGCTCGCGCCGCCGCCCGGGCTGTGCGCGTAGGCCAGCGCCTCGACCAGCCCGCCCTCCGTCCCCGCCCGGTTCGGGACCTCCCCGGCCCGCCAACCGGCGGCGGACAGCGCGGTGTCGACCTGCCGCAGCCGCTCCTTGAAGTCACCGTCGAAGGCCGAGTACACCGTGACGGTCCTGGTGCAGGTCACCGGGAGCCAGGTGTCCCGGGTGATCGCGAAGCCGTGGTCGACCGTGTCGGTCTCGCAGACGTCCGCCACGGTGGCACCCAGGCGGGTGGCCCACGGCAGGGCGGCGCCCAACTGACCGAGCTGGCCGTCCAGTCGGGCGCTCACCACGCCTCCCGCGGCCCGGGCCGCCGCCGACCGCGCCACCTTCTCCACGTCGGGCTGCGGCTCGGGCCGCAGGCTCAGGTACCCCCAGACGGCCACCCCGACCACCGCCGTCAGCACCACCAGTGCGACGGTGCCGCACCCGCGCGACCCACTCCCCCGTTCGGACATCGAGCCCGCCCCCCTGCGCCCTCGGCCACGTCCGCCCCGCACCGTACCCGAACCGAGCGGCACCCACCGGGCGGACACCGATCCGTTGCCCCGGAGCAATCCACCCGAGACCGGAGCGTCCGGTGCCCGGCCCGCAACCGGCGGCGGACAGGTCCGGTGCCCCGCCGACCGGGAGTGACGGAGCGTCAGTTCGCTTCGCGCGCAGTCGATCGACGCCCTTCGAATAAATGACCGGAGCATCCCGGCGATTGCTGGTAGCTTCCGTGACGTGCCGAAGCTGAATCAGATCATCGCCGTCGAAAAGGGCGTCAAGTCCAAGTCCTTCCAGGAGCTCACGCAGGCCCACCACGACCTGCAGAAGCCCGCCCTGCTGGCCGGCATCGCCCGGACCTACCAGCCGAAGGACGAGGAGGGCGAGCAGTTGCCGCCCGAGTCGACCCGGGTCCAGGTGAAGGCCGAGGACGTCCTGCGCAGCACCGCCGCGACGCTGACCCGGCTGTTCGACGTGACCGCCACCAAGGACTGGGCGAACCGGACGGCCGCCGCCGACGTGGTGGTGGACGGCACCGTCCTGCTGGCCGCCGTCCCCGTGCCGTACCTGCTCTTCCTGGAGAAGCAGCTCACAGACCTCTACACCTTCGTCCGCAAGCTGCCGGTGCTGGACGCCGCCGAGTCGTGGAACCTCGATCCGTCGACGGACTCCTGGAAGACCGACGCGGTGCGCACCATCCGCACCAAGAAGGTGCCGCGCAACCACGTGAAGGCCGAGGCCACCGAGAAGCACCCGGCCCAGGTCGAGGTGTACTACGAGGACATCCCGGTCGGCTACTGGACGACCGTGAAGTTCTCCGGCGCCCTGCCGGCCCGCCGGGTCAACGAACTGACGGAGCGTCTGGAGAAGCTCCAGCAGGCCGTGAAGTTCGCCCGCGAGGAGGCCAACAACGCCGAGGTCTCCGACCAGCGGGTCGGCGACGCGGTGTTCGGCTACCTGTTCGGGTAGCCCCACGATCGCCCCCCGTTCGAGCGGGGGGTGCGCTGAAGAGCGCAAGCTGAAACTGATGTTGAAGCTGACCACGGGATGACAGTGGGGGTTCGAATCCCTCCCCCGGCACCACACGGGCCGGGGTGGCCCAATTCGGTAGAGGCACATCCCATGAATCTCAGATTCTCGCTCCAGTCTCAGTATTCGCCGCCGATCACCGGATCGACCGGGAGCGGACGATCTTCGACGGATGCGGGTTCAAGTCCCGCCTGCGCCTCTCACCGTGGCGCGGTAGTTCAACGGCAGAACACGTCGATCTCAGAATGATCCGCCCCCTTCAACGTGCCGGTGTGCGCAATTGGGTGGCATCTCAGGGGCCCGGGAGCTGGATACGTTCCCGGGTCCCGTCACGTTCCGCCCCGTTCGGGGCGCGGTGGGCCCTCGGCCCCGGCTCGGATCCGGCGCACGCCTGCGCCTCCGCCACTTCATGGCCGAGGAAGCACCCGACGGGATCCGGGCGGCCGTCCATGCCCTCCTCGCCCGCTGAGCTCAGCGCTGCGGCAGGCCGAGCAGCTCGGCCCGGTCGAGGCGGGCTGCCAGCACCTGCTCCCGCTGCTCGGCCATCTCGGCCAGCACCGCACGGCGCTCGCGCTTGCCGAGGCGGTCGATGTAGAGCATCCCGTTGAGGTGGTCGGTCTCGTGCTGGAGGCAGCGGGCGAAGTAGCCGGTGCCCTCCAGCACCAGCGGCCTGCCGTCGATGTCGGTGCCGCGCGCCACCGTCCGGTCGGGGCGGCCGAGTTCGCGGCGCGGGCCGGGCACCGAGAGGCAGCCCTCGGTGGCGTCGGCCAGCCGGCGCTCCTCCTCGGCGGGCTGGTCGAGCACCGGGTTGACCAGGTGGCCGACGTGGCGGACGCCGTCCTCGTCGCGGCAGTCGTAGACGAACACGCGCAGGTCGACGTCGACCTGATTGGCCGCCAGGCCGACACCGGCGGCGGCGTACATGGTGGCGAACATGTCGTCCACCAGGCGGGCGAGTCCGGGCGTCCCGAACTCCTCGACCGCGCGGCAGGGCCGGTGCAGCACCTCCTCGCCCACCTCGGTGATCCGCAGGACGCCGCCCCGGGCCGCCTCGGGCGCGCGCTCGGGGTAACTGTCGACGGGCTCCCCGAAGAGTCGGACCCGGCGGTCGGTGGCGGTGCTGGAGGAGGTCATGGTTGCACCTTTCGGACGGGCTCCGGCCCGGCGGGTCGTAGGGGAAGCGGCGGCGACGATCGTATCGACTCCGCCGCTTCGCCCACGACCCGTGGGCCCCGGGCGGGGAAGGGACCAACGGCCCGTCCCCGCCCGGACCGGTCAGCTCGCCGAGGCCTTGCGGCCGCGGACCAGGCCGACCGCGACGTCCACCACGACGAACGCCGCCAGCGTCACGCCGAGCACGGGCAGGGCCCAGCCGAGTGCCACCGTCAGCGGGATGCCCAGCACCAGCGCGGTCACCGGGAGGCGCCGCCAGACGCCGCGGGCCGGGGCCTTGCCGAAGCGGGCCGAGCGGTCGGCGCGGGTGGGGCGGCGCTGCCACCACATCCGGTAGCCGAGGACGGTGATGACGCTGAGTCCGATGGCGAGGGCGGCCAGCACCAGCTGGTTGGCGAGGCCGAAGAGCCGGCCCATGTGGCCCTGGACGCCGAGCTTGGTGAGCTTGGACAGCACCGGGTACTCGGACCAGTTGGTCCGGGCGGTGACGGTGCCGGTGCCGTTCTTGACGTCGACCGCGACCCGGTCGTAGTGGACCGGCCAGGTGTTGTCGGCCTGCGCCACCGTCCAGGCCTTGCCCGCCTTGGCGGGCGGCGTGACCGTCACGGTGCCGCCAACGCGATGCCCTGGCACCTCCCGGAGGACCTGGCCCACTTCAAGGCCACCACCCTCGGCCGTCCGGTGGTGATGGGGCGTCGGACC
>NZ_JBSGEL010000155.1:0-4432 GCF_053602875.1 Kitasatospora sp. NPDC004289
ATATCTGGCGTTGACTTTTGGCACGCTGTTGAGTTCTCAAGGAACGGTGGCTTCCTTCGGTCCGCCTTCCAGCGGGCCCTCCGGGCGCTTCGTTCTTTCGTGTTCTTAGCTTACCAGATGTTTTCCGCTCCGTTTCCGGCGCTTCGTTCATCCAAGTCGCTTGCGTCTTCTGCGACCTGACGGCCCGTCCGACGTTTCAAACCTTAGCCGATCCCCGCTCCGAAAAGCGAATCCGCCTCGACCTTCCGAATTCGCGCACGACAATTCGCACTGACCCTCGACAAGGCGTGGACCAGCTCGAATGAGAAGTGGTGTTTCAAGAGATCGGCCACCCCGGGACCGTCCGTGCAGAGCGCGCGTCCGGTTCTCCCTGTCAGGCAGCTCGAAGAACACTAGACCTCTCTGCCCATGACGTCAACCTCAGGTCGGCTGCCGCCGGAGCCACACATCCGCCCCGCAAGCGGGCCGGCGCAACGCGCAGTCGGCACCGAGAACGACCGCCTGCTCGGGCGGCTCCCGCAGCCGCACCACCACCGTCAGTACCTGCCCCACCGGGAGCCCTGGCGGCGCCGGGCGAGCGGCGGACCAGTCGACGGCGTCGACGCCACCTGTTCCACCTATCCCCCTCGACGGGCCCAACATCGGCGCCCTTCCCTTAGCGGTCGCGCGGGCTGCCGGCTGCCGAACCTCCGAGCTCTATCCCGGCGAGGCCATGACCGACACCCGCGACACTGCGGTCACTGCGGATGCCGCCCGCACCATGCCGCACACCCTGCGCGGCATCGAGCTCGCATCGCCAACCGGCTGCGCGGACTGCTCACCCAGTTCGACCCGCACCTGGAACGCGTGCTGAGGCCCTGCTGGAGCGGTTCGACCCACCGTCCACCCTGCACAAAAGCCGGACGCCGTCGCCTGGTTGGTGTCACCCGGCCCTTGGCCCCGCGCATGGTCCAGCGCCTCGTCGAAGACGATCCTCGACGAGCAGACCGTCATCATCCCCAGCACCGAGGCGGCCGCTCTGACCGTGCCGAGCCGGCTCGCTGCGGGCCGTCCTGGACCAGCTCATGCTTCTGAAGAACCGGATCCAGGTACTGCCGTACGAGCACCTGCTGTCGAAGATCCATGCCTCGATGCCCGGTAGGGGATCTGCCAGCAGCACCACACGGCCCGCGGCCGGTCCGAACCCGAGCACCGGGTTTCCCCAGTCGCCTCCCCTGGTCATCCACGCGGGCTTGCCCGACCGACGCCCGATCAAGCCCAGGAAGCCGGACAGCGCGTCCGCGTCGGCAGGACGCGACGACACCGCCTCCGCCGAGAGCTACGGCACCAGGGCGTCGCCCTCCCAGTACTCCCACGCCCAGCCGCACGGACGAGCCCCACAGAGGCACCCCGGCACCCGCCCTGCGCTCTCACGATCAACCCACGCTCCGGCGAACACCCTTGACGGACTGTCGGTCTGGCCATGACGGACGCCGAGGTCAGCCGACCCTGTGTGCCATGGCCCCGAGGACGAGGCCGTCCATGCCTGTGGGAAGCCGCCCGAAGGTGGCCAGGCGCGCGGGTTGGACCACGTAGAGCTCACCGTGTTCGTCGATGCCGAGTAGCGCGAGGCCGTGGGCAAGCTCGCCGACGGGGAAGAGCCCAGCTCCTCTGACTTCGTTCCATGCCGTGAAGCGGTCCTCCTCACTGTTCCAGAGGTTCATGGGGTCCAGGTCGAACGCCTCACGAGCGCGCGTGATCCCGGCACCCTGTGAGGCGACCTGCAACCCGCCGAACTCGGCCAGGAACTCCTCGGCGGCTCGGTGCATCACCAGGCCGGTCTCCGCGAAACTCATGCGCCAGAGGCTGGTGTCCACGCGGCGCCCAGGCAACCAGCCCACCGAACGCAGGGTTTCCTGGGTGACCGGGTCGAGATCGCTCATGGCCGCACATCATCGTGCTGCCGGAGAATCCGCACAAGATCCCGCGCCTCGAACGCGGCACCAGCAGCCGGGCGCGCGGGAACGCCCAGAGGTAGCCGGCGCGCTGCGGGCGACAAGCAGTACCCCCGGCATGGTCGATATGCGCTGGCTGGTCGGGTCAAAGCCCTGGAAACTCATGTGCTGTGAACATGGGGATCTCTGGTTTCGAGCCGTCCTTCCTGATCGGGCTCGACGCCGTTCGGCAGGCGCACGGATCACGCCTGGCGGCGCTCGCCGGCAGACGGCTGACGGGGTTCGCGCTGGTGCGGTTCGCCGAGGACGGTGACTGGTTCGCCGACTGCCCGGTGGTGCTGGACTTCGACGGCCGCCAGGTCGAGGTCTGCCACTCGCAGCTCGACCTCCTCTCGATCGGCTGGGACACGCTCGACACCGCGGCGACGATCACCGGGTGGGAGTGGTTCGAGCTCACGCCACAGTGGTCCCACAGCGATGAGCGCCTGGAGCCGTTCGTCGGCCAGGAGCTGCGAGAGGTCGCGCTGCTCGAGTGGCAGCCGGCAGGCCGCGATCTGGCAGCCGGAACCGTGGCAGTGGAGTTCGCCTTCGCCGGCGGCTGCCTGCGGATCATCAACGGCCTGGACGAGAACAGCATCGAGGTCGGCGCCGCCTACCCGGACTACGTCCGGCACAGCCTGGGCCGCTGATCACCACGGCCGGCCCGGGAGTGCAGCCACCACGAGGGAGACGGCTTCCTCGGGTGTCTCGGTGCGCGCGACCAGCTCTCCGCCTCGGCGCCGCACCCCGTACAGCCGCTCATCGTGCGGGAGCAGGCCGTACCCCACCTGCCCACCCAGTGGCCGAACCCGGCCTGTCTGGTTCCTCTGTCCTCGAAGAACGTGGTCCTGCTCGGACCGCCCGGGCTCGGCAAGACCCAGCTGGCCATCCGCCTGGGAGTGAAGGCCGCCCATGCTGGCTACTCGGTCCTGTTCGATACCGCCGGCAACTGGATCACCCGCCTTTCGGACGCCCATCAAGCCGGGCGCCTGGAAGCCGAGTTGAAGAAGATCCGCCGCTACAAGCTGATCATCATCGACGAGGTGGGATACATCCCCCTTCGACCAGGACGCGGCGAAGCTGTTCTTCCAGCTCATCGCCTCACGCTACGGCAGGGCTGCGTGCTGGTCACCTCGAACCTGCCCTTCGGGCGCTGGGGAGAGACCTTCTCCGACGCCGTCGTGGCCGCGGCGATGATCGACCGCCTCGTCCACCACGCCGAGGTCCGCACTCTGACCGGCGACTCCTACCGGACCCGCCGGCGACGGGAACTCCTGGCCAAGGAGAACCGGTGAGGCCGCGCCTCACGCCGCCGGCCCCTCAGATGAATCGGTGGTGGCCGACGTCAGCGAGATCCGCACGGTCGAAGGCGGAGACGTTGGTGAGGTGACTGTCGAACGGGCCTACCTTCGTCACCGAGCTACCGCGGCGGTACGCGATCTGAAGACCGTGCTCGGGCTCGCGAGTCCCGAGCGCACTCGCACTCCACGGAGACGTAGACCTGCCGGTCGCGATGGGCGTCCTCCCGCTGGACCGTCGCGAAGCGGCAGAGGGCGTCGCCGAAGACGGGAACGGGGAGCAACGGGCTCACGTAGTCGCCAAGGTCAGCATCGACGGTCACGGGGCCAAGGCCATCGATCGGGACAGGGCCGGGCGGGGATACGGTTCGGGCGTGACTACTGATGCCGTCGCTCCGAGCGGGTCCTGGAACGGCGCCTCGGTGCGCGCACGAGTCGCCGCGATGGCCTTGGAGGACCCAGAGCATCGCCGCTTCGGTGCCACGCACCACGGGTACCGGCTTCAACCACCCCTGTCGGAGGAGGCGATCCGCACCTTTGAGCAACTGCACGGCGTCACCCTTCCCGCGTCCTACCGGGAGTTCCTGGGCACGGTCGCCGACGGTGGAGCCGGACCTCATTACGGACTGCTGGGCCTGACAGAGGAAGTGGACGACGAAGAGGCCCTTCACGACCTCCGGGCCGAGTGCCTGCGGCCTGGCTTCCTGGCCACCCCCTTCCCGCACATCACGGACCGGCCGGGACCGGGCCGGGGAGGCGACGCCGACTACTCGATCTCGGGAGCTCTGGTCCTCGGCGAGATCGGCTGCGGGACCTTCACCCTCCTCATCGTCACGGGCACGAACGCCGGACAGGTCTGGTTCGACGACCAGATCTGGGGCGGCCTGACCCCCGGACCGGACTTCCACGACTGGTACACCGCTTGGCTGGGATCTCCGTAGATCTCAACCGTGGCCTGAGTCGGTACGCCTAGCGCGGTGGCCTGCCGGCTCACGGGCAGACGGTGGGATTTCCGGGATCGGCCCGGAAATGCGAAAAGGCCCCCCGGCATAGCCGGGAGGCCTTCTCTGAATGATTGTTCGGCGGCGTCCTACTCTCCCACAGGGTCCCCCCTGCAGTACCATCGGCGCTGTGAGGCTTAGCTTCCGGGTTCGGAATGTA
>NZ_JBSGEL010000156.1:0-3918 GCF_053602875.1 Kitasatospora sp. NPDC004289
TAAAGGAATCTCCAACCCCACCGAACGGTGAGGCCGGGGATGTCAACATATCTGGCGTTGACTTTTGGCACGCTGTTGAGTTCTCAAGGAACGGTCGCTTCCTTCGGTCCGCCTTCCAGCGGGCCCTCCGGGCGCTTCGTTCGTGTTTCGAGCTTATCAGACGTTTTCCGCTCCGATTTCCCGGAGTTTCGCTTTCCGATTTCGCTCTTCGCCTTTCGGCGCTCCCGAACTCTACCAGAGTTTCTCGGGCCGTTTTTCCGCTCTCGAATTCGATTTCGGGAGTTTCCGCTCGGCCCTCGGGGCAACTCGGACTACGTTAGGGCAACGTTTCGCCCGCGTCAAACACGAGGGGCCGGATCTGGCTCGATCCGGCCCCTCGGTGGAGTCTCAGCAGCTCAGCCGCCGTGCGGTTTCAGCCACCTGATCCGCTACTCCGCAGCGACCTCGATGGCCGCGATGTTGCGCTTGCCGCGCCGCAGGACGAGCCAGCGGCCGTGCAGGAGGTCGGAGGCGACCGGGACGGCCTCCTCGTCGGTCACCTTCTCGTTGTTGAGGTAGGCGCCGCCCTCCTTGATGGTGCGTCGGGCGCCGGAGCGGCTGGGGGCCAGGCCGGCCTCGACCAGGAGGTCGACGATCGGGAGCAGCTCGGTGACCTTGCCCTTGGGGACCTCGGCGAGGGACGCCGCCAGGGTGGCGGGGTCCAGGTCGGCGAGGGCGCCCTGGCCGAAGAGGGCCTTGGACGCGGCGACCGCGCGCTCGTACTGCTCGGCGCCGTGGACCAGGGTGGTGAGCTCCTCGGCCAGGGCGCGCTGGGCGAGGCGGGCCTGCGGGCGCTCGGTGGTCTCGCGCTCCAGCTCCTCGACCTCCTCCTTCGAGCGGAAGGAGAAGATGCGCAGGAAGTTGGCCACGTCCCGGTCGTCCGCGTTCAGCCAGAACTGGTAGAAGGCGTAGGGGGTGGTCAGCTCCGGGTCCAGCCAGATCGTGCCGGACTCGGTCTTGCCGAACTTCGTGCCGTCGGCCTTCACGATCAGCGGGGTCGCGAGGGCGTGGGCGGACTTGCCCTCGGCCTTGCGGATCAGGTCGGTGCCGGCGGTGAGGTTGCCCCACTGGTCGCTGCCGCCGGTCTGCAGGGTGCAGTTGTAGCGGCGGTTGAGCTCCAGGTAGTCCATGCCCTGGAGGACCTGGTAGCTGAACTCGGTGTAGGAGATGCCGGCCTCGGAGTTGAGCCGTCGGGCGACGGCCTCCTTGGCGATCATGTTGTTGACCCGGAAGTACTTGCCGATGTCGCGCAGCAGGCCGATGGCCGAGATGCCCGAGGTCCAGTCCAGGTTGTTGACCATGCGGGCCGCGTACTCGCCCTCGAAGTCGAGGAAGCGCGAGATCTGGCCACGCAGGCGCTCGACCCAGGCGGCCACCGTCTCGGGGTCGTTGAGGACGCGCTCGGCGGTGGGCTTGGGGTCGCCGATCAGGCCGGTGGCGCCGCCGACCAGGCCGAGCGGGAGGTTGCCGGCCTGCTGGATGCGGCGCATGGTCAGGATCTGCACCAGGTTGCCGAGGTGCAGGCTGGGGGCCGTCGGGTCGAAGCCGCAATAGAACGTGACCGGGCCGTCCGCGAACGCCTTGCGCAGTGCGTCCTCGTCGGTGGACAGGGCGATCAGCCCTCGCCACCGCAGCTCGTCGACGATGTCCGTCACGGTCACGCTTCTCCTTCGGTCGGGCGTCCCGCCGCGTGGTCGGGTCCGTTCGGTCGGGCCCGGCGGGGGGACGGTTCCAGCGTGCAAGAGCCTACGCGGTCCGGGCCAGCGGGTTTCCGTCCCGTCCGGCTGACCGGCCGGTGCAGTACGGAAAATTCCGTTGTTCGCAGCAGGGGCCGCCGTTCAGAGTGGAGTACCGCCGACCGGCGGACAGGTTCTGGACGGGCGTGCCGTCGGGCACGGTCCGCAGGAAGGTGGCCCGAGGTGCGCAACACGCTGGTGCTGAACGCGAGCTACGAACCGCTGACGACGGTGTCGCTCAAGCGCGCCGTGGTTCTGGTGCTGCAGGACAAGGCGGTGGTCGAGCACGCGCATCCGCTCGGCATGGTGCGCGGTTCGGGGGTGTCCGTACCGGTGCCGCGGGTGATCAGGCTCCAACGGTACGTCCGGGTGCCGTTCCGACAACGGGCCCCGTGGTCGCGGCGCGGTGTGCTGACGAGGGACCAGTTCCTCTGCGCGTACTGCGGGCGGCGGGCCACCACGGTGGACCACCTGCAGCCGAAGTCGCGCGGCGGGGCGGACTCCTGGATGAACACGGTCGCGGCCTGCGCCGAGGACAACCAGCGCAAGGCGGACCGGACGCCGGAGCAGGCGGGGATGCGGCTGCTGCGGCAGCCGTTCGAGCCGACGCCGGAGGCCACGCTGATGCTGGCGCTCGGGCTGCGCAGCTCGGACATGGCCGAGCTGGCCCCGTGGCTGCCGGCGGCCGCGATGGCGGTCGCCTGAGGGCGGCCGGAGTAGGACGAAGAGCCCTGGTGGGCCGACCCGGTCGGGGGACAGGTCGGCCCACCAGTGATGCTCGGAACTGACGGGCCGTCGGTTCCGGGCCGTGACAGGCGGGGGTTCAGCCCTTGGCCTGGAAGGCGGTGGCGAGGCCGAAGTTGGTGGAGTGCTCAGGCACCGCCACGACCTTGCCGCCGCCTGTCAGCAGTCGGCCCGAGGTGAGCAGCGAGCCGGTGCCCTGGGCGAAGCCGCCGCCCGCGGCGGCGCGGCCGTCGGTGAGGGGGTAGCGGCTGAGGTGGGCGGGCTGGTCGAGGCGTTCGTCGGTGGCGAGCAGCAGGGCTCCGTCGGCCAGGCCGATCGGGGCGGTCTTGCCCTTCTCGCTGACCGGGGTCCTCCACTTCTGCTTGCCGGTGGTGAGGTCGTACGCGACCGCCACCGGCTGTCCGCCGTTCGCGGGGGTGAGGGTGGTGGCCAGGGTCTGCTCGTGGAAGAAGACCGAGGGGGTGGCGGAGAGTGCGCCCCGGGTGGCTTCGAGGCGGCCGCCGTCGGTGCTGACCGGGATCTCGGTGGCCGGGTCGCCGCTGTCGCCCCAGGCGAAGATCCGGTCGTCGGCGGGGGCGCCTCCGGTGGTGAGCACCACGGCCGGTTCGGCGGAGAGCACGGTGACGGTCTTCGGCTGGTTGTTGAGGCCGCGCCACCAGTGCACCTTGCCGTCGGCGGCGTTGAGCGCGACGGCCTGGTCGTTGGGGTTGCTGTCGGCACAGGTGCTGTGGAGCAGCACCCGGTTGCCGGCGGCGGTGCCGCTCAGGGTGCAGAACTGGCCCTGCCCGGCGTACGCCCAGAGGTCCTTGCCGTCGGCGGCGGCCCAGGCGGCGGCGCGGTCGTCGCCGACCACCACGATCCGGTCGGCCAGTACCGCGGCGTGGGCGGTGTAGTTGTCCTTGGCGTCCGAGACGGGCTTGGTCCAGGCGTTCTTGCCGGTCTTGGTGTCGACGGCGGCGAGCAGGGTGCAGGGGCTCTTGGGGTCGGCCGAGGTGCGGAACAGCGCGGCGCCCAGGCCGTCGGAGTTGACGGTGGGTGAGAGGCCGCAGGGGACGGCGCCGTCGGCGGGCGGGGTGACCGTCCAGGTGGGCTTGCCGTCGGCGAGCGCGTAGGCGTGCACGCCGGTGGAGTCGGCACGGACGACCGCGTCGCCGGTGATCCAGCTGCCGAGCAGGGTGTCGTCGGCGCCGGCGGCCGGGGTGTCGGCCGGCTGGGCGGTCCAGGACTTGGCGTGCGCGACGCTGAAGGTCTTCGGGGCGGCGGCGGGGCCGGCCGCAGCGGTCTCCTCGTCCTGGTCGCCGGTGGCACGACGGCGGCGCCGGTGACCCGGAGCCAGACCACGTGCAGCGGTGAGAGCCCGGCCTCGATCAGCGGCTTGGCCGCCGTGCCGGAGCCGCCG
>NZ_JBSGEL010000157.1:0-3837 GCF_053602875.1 Kitasatospora sp. NPDC004289
GGCGCCGCCGCCCTGGCCCTGGCCGCGACGGCCGCCACCGCGCTGACCGGCTGCGACGGATCGGCGCCCGGCGGGGCGAACGGGCCGCTGGTGGTCCGCCGGGCCGGCACCGAACCGGCCGAGCGGCCGGCCCTGAAGGCCTTCTACGGGCAGAAGTTGGGCTGGACCGCCTGCGGCGACCTGCAGTGCGCCACCCTCACCGTCCCGATGGACTACGAGCGGCCGCAGGACGGCCGGACCTTCACCCTTCCGCTGGCCCGGGCCGCCGCCACCGACCCGGGCCGGCGGAAGGGTTCGCTGGTCCTCGACCCGGGCGGCCCCGGCGGCTCCGGCGTGCAGCTGATGAGGTCGGGCGGCGCGGACTCCTTCGGCACGGCGGCCCGGGCGCACTTCGACGTGGTCGGCTTCGACCCGCGCGGCGTGGCCGGCAGCAGGCCCGCCGTGGACTGCACCGCGCCGGACGGCCAGGGCGCGGAGGAGAGCGCCGTCCCCCTGTACCCGCGCACCGACGCCGAACGCGCGGCCGCGCTCGCGGACGCCGAGCGCACCACCGCCGCCTGCGTCGCCCGCAGCGGCGCGATCCTGCCCCACGTCGGCACCCCGGACGCCGCCCGGGACCTGGACGTGCTCCGCGCGGCGCTCGGCGACGAGAAGCTCACCTACCTCGGCTGGTCCTACGGCACCCACCTCGGCACGCTCTACGCCGAGCAGTTCCCGCGCCGGGTCCGCGCCATGGTCCTGGACGGCGCCGTCGACCCCGACCTCGACTGGCGGCAGCGGATCCTGAGCCAGGCGCGGGGATTCAGGAAGGCGGTCGACGACTACGCCGAGAACTGCGCCCGGATCGTCGCGGGCGCCTGCCCCGCCACCACCCCGGACGGGATCCGGCGCACCGTCGAGGAGACCTACGCCAAGGCGGCCGCCCACGGGCTGCGGATCAAGGGCAGCACCGAGCGGCTCGACGAGTCGGCCGTGCTCGGCGCCGTCACGGCGGCGATGTACACGCCGGAGGCCCAGTGGAAGGACCTCTCCGAAGGGCTCGCGGCGGCGCGCCGGGGCGACGGCACCAAGCTCGCCGAGCTCGCGGGGAACGGCCCGGCCGGGGACGAGGACCCCGGCACCGCGCAGCCCGGGGAGGAGCGTCCCCGGGACAACTCGGGGGACGTCCTGACCGCGGTCAACTGCCTCGACACGCCCCACCCCGCCGACCCCCGGGCGTACTGGGGCCTGCTGGAGGAGGCGTACCGGGACTCCGGCACCTACGGCACCTCCACCGTGCTGGCCTACCTCAACTGCCGCAACTGGCCCGCCGGCTCGCTGAAGCCGCACCGGGTGGCGGCCGAGGGCCTCGCACCCGTCCTGGTGGTGGGCACCACCGGCGACGCCGCGACCCCCTACGAGCAGGCGCACAGCCTGGCGGCCCAGCTGCCCGGCGGCATGCTGCTCACCTACCGCGGCCTGGGCCACACCGCCTACGGGCGCAGCAACCGGTGCGTCACCGACGCGGTGGACGCCTACCTGGTCGAGCTGCGGCCGGTCGCCGCCGGAACGACCTGCTGACGGCGGCGGCACCGGGCTCCTGTCGGTCACCGCGGCTACGCTGGGCAGCCTGTGATCGTCCGTCAGATTCCGAGGTCCCGATGCGCACCCTGATCAGCACCGCCTTCGTCTCCCTCGACGGCGTCGTCGAGGCCCCCGGCGGCGAGCCCGGCTACCGCAACTCCGGCTGGACGTTCAAGGACGTCGAGTTCCTGCCCGAGGCCTACGAGATCAAGGGCCGCGAGCAGGAGGAATCCGCTGCGCTGCTGCTCGGCCGGGTGAGCTACCAGGCGTTCAGCCCGGTCTGGCCCGGCATGGCGGAGTTCGCCGGTTACAAGGCGATGCCCAAGTACGTGGTCTCCACGACGCTCGGCGCGGACGACCTGGTGGACACCTGGGGCGAGACCACCATCCTGCGCTCGCTGGACGAGGTGGCCGCGCTGAAGGAGACCGAGGGCGGCCCGATCATCGTGCACGGCAGCGCCTCGCTGGGCCGGGCGCTCTCCGACGCGGGTCTGATCGACCGCTACCACCTGCTGGTCTTCCCGCTGCTGCTCGGCGCCGGCAAGCGGCTCTTCAGCGACGCCGACAAGGACGTGCAGAAGCTGAAGCTGGTGGAGTACGCGGCGTACGGGAACGGCGTCCAGAAGCAGGTCTTCGACGTCGTCCGCTGACGGCCGCCCGTCCGCCGGTGCCGCTGCCGAACGGCCCCGTCCCCCCACGGGCGGGGCCGTTCGGCGGTCCTAGGTGCCGTCCGCGCCCACGAAGGCGACCGGCAGCGGTGGGAAGCCGTTGAACCCCAGGGTGGTGTAGCTGGTGGCGTAGGCGCCGCAGGAGCGGATCCAGACCGGATCGCCGGAGGCCAGCGCGGCCGGGACCGAGACCGGGCCCTCCCGGTGCGCGTAGGCGTCGTCGCTGTCGCAGGTCGGGCCGGCCACCACCGCGGGCAGGCGCGGGCCCCGGGAGTGGCCGGGGAACTCCAGGCGGTACTGCAGCTGGTCCATCTCGTACAGGCCGTTGAACTTGCCGCAGCTCAGGTAGAGCCAGGCCTGCCGCTCGCCGTCGAGCTGCTGACGGACCGACAGCCGGGCCACGTGCGCCCGGATCGCGCCGTGGTCGGCCACCAGGTGGCGGCCGGGCTCCAGCCGGAAGCCGAGCGGGGCGCCGGCGGCCTCGGTGAGCTGCTGCATCCCCTCCCGGATCACCGTGAACATCTTGTCCAGCGGCGGCTCCAGCCGCTCGCCCCGGCGGTTCAGGTACCCGAGCGCGGGCAGGCCGCCGCCCAGGTTCACGTGGTCGGGGTGGATGCCCCGGCGGCCGAGCGCCCGCAGCACGTCGGCCAGCGCGTCGAAGGCGTCGCGCCAGGCCTCGGTGGTCATCTGCTGCGAGCCCACGTGCACCGAGAGGCCGGACGGGACCAGCCCGGAGGCGCGGGCCACCGCCATCACCTCGACGGCGTCCGCGGCGGAGCAGCCGAACTTCTGGCTGAGGCCCCAGAGCGCCCCGGCCCCGTCGGTGGCCAGCCGGCAGAACACCCGGGCCCCGGGCGCGTGCCGGGCGATCGCGGTCACGTCGGCCAGGCTGTCGGTGGCGAAGTCGCGCACGCCCAGCGCGTACGCCTCGGCGATGCAGCGGTCGGACTTCACCGTGTTGCCGAAGTGCACCCGCTCCACCGGGACGCCGGTCCGCAGGGCCTGGAGGATCTCGCCCGGGCCGGCCGCGTCGAAGCCCGCCCCGCGGGCGGCCAGGGTGGCCAGCACCTCGTCCACCGGGCAGGCCTTGAGCGCGAACCGGACGTCCACGTCCGGGAGTTCGCGCCGCAGCGCGTCGTACTGGGCGGCTATCCCGGCCAGGTCGAAGAGCAGGACGTCCTGCTCGGCAGCGGCCAGGGCGGCCGACAGGGCCGCCGGGTCCGGCCGCTCCGTCTGATGTTTCGTCATGTGCCTTCCCCCAAGGCCGGGATCGTTCACGGCACCTGGCCCTTGATTTCCAAAATGGACTAGACCAACTTGCGGTGTCAACCTCCGCCCGGGCCGATGGACGGCTACTCGGGGGTACTGCCCGAACAGGCAACTCGGGCTGCCCGCGCGGCAGTCCGGGACAGGACCGTTACGCCCGCTGTGGGGCCGGTCACTGCCCGGGCCGGTGGCGTCTGCTTCGATCGGGGGATGCACCGTTCGCGCGCGATCCTCCCGACGGCCCTGGCCCTGGCCGGGCTGCTCCCGCTGACCGCCTGCGGCTCCCGGGTGGCCGCCTCGCCGGGCGGCCCCGCGCCGCTGCACTGGCGCGCCGTCGCGC
>NZ_JBSGEL010000158.1:0-3605 GCF_053602875.1 Kitasatospora sp. NPDC004289
CGGCTGACCGACGGCAGCTGGACCGGCTTCGCCCCGCTCGGCGGCTACCGCGGTGTCCGCCGCCGTCGCCGCGGCCGCGCCCGGGGCGGCCGCAGCGGCCGTCACCACCTGGGCGGACGAGTTCAACGGGCCCTCCGGGGCCGCCCCCGATCCGGGCAAGTGGACGATGGAGACCGGGGGTTCGGGCTTCGGCAACCACGAGCTCCAGTACTACACCGGCGGCAACGCCAACGCCGCCCAGGACGGCCAGGGCAACCTGGTGATCACCGCCCGCCGCAACACCAACACCAACCTCGGCTGCTGGTACGGCACTTGCCAGTACACCTCGGCCCGGATGAACACCGCGCAGACCTTCACCCAGGCCTACGGCCACTTCGAGTCCCGGATCAAGATCCCGCGCGGGCAGGGCATCTGGCCCGCGTTCTGGATGCTCGGCAACGACCTCGGCTCGGTGGGCTGGCCCAACAGCGGCGAGATCGACATCATGGAGAACATCGGCCGCGAGCCCTCCACGGTGCACGGCACCCTGCACGGCCCGGGCTACTCCGGTGCCGCCGGCCTCGGCTCCGCCTACAGCCTCCCGGGCGGCCAGGCCTTCGCCGACGCCTTCCACGTCTTCGCCGTCGACTGGAGCCCGGGCTCCATCACCTGGTCGGTGGACGGCCAGGCCTACCGGACCCGCACCACGGCCGACACCAACGGCAACCGCTGGGTCTTCGACCACCCGTTCTTCCTGATCCTCAACCTGGCCGTCGGCGGCGACTGGCCGGGCAGCCCGGACGGCTCCTCCACCTACCCGCAGACCATGACGGTGGACTACGTCCGTGCCTCCACCTCCAACGGCGGCCCCACCCGCACCGGCCAGATCTCCGGCATCGGCGGCATGTGCGTGGACGTGGCCGGCGCCTCCAGCGCCGACCGCACCCCGATCCAGCTGCACAACTGCACCGGCAACGCCGCCCAGCAGTGGACCACCGGCGACGGCACCGTCCGCGCCCTCGGCAAGTGCCTGGACGTCGACGCCGCCAACAGCGCCGACGGCACCGCGATCCAGCTCTACACCTGCAACGGCACCAACGCCCAGCAGTGGAGCATCAACGGCGACGGCACCGTCCGCGCCCTCGGCAAGTGCCTGGACGCCGCCGGCGGCTCCTCCGCCGACGGCACCCGCCTGATCCTGTGGACCTGCAACGGCGGCGCCAACCAGCGCTGGACGCTCGGCTGATCCACCCCACCCCTCGGGCTCCCTGCCCCGTCCCGTCCCTCTCCGCAGCGTCCACCCTCCGCCCTCTTCACCCCCCACGCGAAGAACGGACACCGCCACCCATGACGCACCGTCACCGCCGCCCGCCGCTCTCCCGGCGAGGCGTGCTCACCGCCGCCGGCGCGGCCCTCGCCGTCCCCGCCCTGGGCGGTCTGCTCCGCGCCACGTCCGCCGCCAACGCCGCCACCACCCCCACCCTGGCACTGGACCTGGCCAACACCACCGGAAGCAACACCGTCTACGCCTACGTGGTCGGCCGCGACCCCTCGGCGGGCGGCAGCTGGGCCTTCCTGCGCTCCGACGGCGTCTCGCTGTACCGCCCGCCGAACCCGCCCGCCAACCAGACCCCGCTCGGCGTGGACTGCGCCATCGCGCTGAACGCCTCCGGCGCCGGCCCGCGCCGGATCACCCTGCCCCGGCTGGACAGCGGTCGGATCTACTTCTCGGTCGGCGCCAAGCTCACCTTCCTGATGAACCTCGGCGGCGGGCTGGCCCTGCCCTCGGTCTCCAACCCGAGCGACCCGAACATCGACGTCCGGCACGACTTCTGCGAATTCACGTACAACACGGACCAGTTGTACGCCAACATCACCTTCGTCGACATGGTCGGCCTGCCGATCTCGTTCCGCCTGGAGACCGGTCAGGGCACCCAGACGGTGGCCGGCCTGCCCGCCGACGGCCTGGCCAGGGTGGCCGCCGCGCTGCGCGGCCAGTCCACCGCCGACGGCAGCGACTGGAGCCGCCTGGTGGTCAACCGCAACGGCGCCGACCTGCGCGTGCTCAGCCCCAACCTGGCCATCCGCGGCAACACCTCGCTCTTCGCCGGGTACTTCGACTCCTACGTGGACCAGGTCTGGAGCAAGTACCGCACCACCGACCTGAGGATCGACACCCAGTTCACCTGGGGCACCGTCACCGGCCGGGTCTCCGGCGAGACCCTGACCTTCCCGGGCGTGGGCAGCTTCGGCCGCCCCTCCACCCTGGCCGTCTTCTCCTGCAGCGACGCGCCGTTCACCACCGGCAACGACCTGATGGGCAATCTGAGCGCCCGCCTGGCCGCCGCCTTCAACCGCACCACCCTCCTGGACAACGCGCTGCAGCCCACCAACGAGAACCCGGCCGCCTTCTACACCAAGCCGCGCACCAACCACTACGCCCGGATCCTGCACTCCACCACCGCCGACAAGCTCGGCTACGCCTTCCCCTACGACGACGTGCACCCCGCGGGCACCGACTTCGAGGGCAAGGTCCAGTCGGGCGACCCGCGGCTGTGGACCATCACGGTCGGCGGCACCACCGCCGGCCCCGGCCCCTCCCCCAGCCCGACCCCGACCGGCGGCACCGTCAGCGCCTTCTCCACCGTCCAGGCCGAGTCCTTCCGCGCCCAGAACGGCGCCCAGGTGGAGGCCTGTTCGGACACCGGCGGCGGCTCGGACGTCGGCTGGCTGGCCAACGGCGACTGGCTCCGCTACAGCCTGGACTTCGGCTCCGCCGGCGCCACCCGCTTCTCCGCCCGGGTCGCCTCCGGCGCCGCGGCCGGAGTCAGCGGCCTGATCCAGGTCCGCCTGGGCAGCCCGACCGCCACCCCGGTCGGCAGCCTCGCCCTCGCCTCCACCGGCGGCTGGCAGGCCTGGCGCACCGTCCCGGCCGACATCGCCCGCACCACCGGCGTCCGGGATGTCTACCTGACCTTCGACAGCGGCCAGCCGGCCGACTTCGTCAACCTCAACTGGTTCACCTTCGCCTGACGCCCGCTCACCACCCGACCCAGGACGGACGCCCCGCTCTCCCCCCTCGGAGCGGGGCGTCCCCGCGTCGTGGGCGGCTCAGCCGCAGTGGGTCCAGCCGCTGGTCCAACTGGTGCCCTGGTAGGAGCCGCCCCACTGGACGCAGGTGTCGGGGGCGCGCTTGACCACCGGGCCCGCGTAGGAGGCGAAGTTCCCCGGGTTGCTGCCCGAGGCGCCGCCCTTGACGGCCAGCGTCGCGTTCATCGGCACCGGCCCGGCCGGCTTGGTGACCACGGTGGTGACGCAGTTGTCACCGGTGGCGGACTTGTAGAGCAGGTAGACCGTCGCCGCGCCGAGGCTGTGCTGGTCGATGACGTTGAACCCGCTCCCGCAGATCTCCGTCGGGCTGTAGTACTTGCCGGGGCTCTGGGTCGGCGTCGGGGACGGCGGCTTCGCCGAGGTGGTGCCGGGGGTGGGCTGGGTGACGGGCGGCTGCGGCCCCGAGGTGCTGCCGGGCTGGGTCGGCTGGCCGGGCACCGCGAGTCACCGCCCAGTCGGTCATGAACTGGATGACCTTCCAGGACGCCCCCACCTGGTGGTGGCTGCACGCCCTC
>NZ_JBSGEL010000159.1:0-3569 GCF_053602875.1 Kitasatospora sp. NPDC004289
TAGATTCCTGCCATGCGAACGGTGGGCTGCCTGGTGCTGGACGGTGTACGGGCCTTCGACTACGCGGTGGTGGGGGAGATCTGGGCGTCGCGGGGCCCGATCGAGGCCCAGGCGATCCTGGCCACCTACGGTCAGGACCGCGAACAGCCGCTTCTGCTCGGCTCGTTGAAGTCCAACATCGGCCACACCCAGGCGGCGGCGGGTGTGGCGGGCGTGATCAAGTCGGTGCTGGCGATCCGCAACGGCGTGCTGCCGCGCACCCTGCACGCCGAGCAGCGAACCCCCTACGTCGACTGGGACGCCGGTGCGGTCGAGCTGCTCACCGAGCAGCGCGCCTGGCCGGAGGTCGAGGGCCCGCGCCGGGTCGGCGTCTCGGCCTTCGGTGCCAGCGGCACCAACGCGCACGTGATCATCGAGCAGGCTCCGGAGGAGCCCGAGGCCGAGGTGGAGCTCGCCGACACCCCCGCGGCGCTGCCCTTCGTGGTCTCCGGCCGCTCGCCGGAGGCGCTGGCGGCCCGGGCTGCCCAGGTGGCCGAACTCCTGGCCACCGAGGAGCCGTTGGAGCTGGCCCGAGCCCTGGTGGCCGACCGGGCCGTGTTCGAGGAGCGGGCGGTGGTGCTCGGCGGCGGCGCCGAGGCGCTGCGCGCGCTGGACGGCCCCGGGGTGGTGCGCGGGACGGCGCGCCCGGGTGGTCTGGCGTTCCTGTTCTCCGGGCAGGGCAGCCAGCGGGTGGGTATGGGGCGGGAGTTGTACGCCGCCTTCCCGGTCTTCGCGGAGGCCTTCGACGCCGTCCAGGCCGCGCTCGGGCTGTCGGTGGCGGAGGTGATCGAGAGCGGTGAGGGCCTGGACGAGACGGGGTGGACCCAGCCGGCACTGTTCGCGGTGGAGGTCGCGCTCTACCGGCTCTACGAGTCCTGGGGCGTGCGGCCCGACTACGTCACCGGGCACTCGATCGGCGAGCTGGCCGCCGCCCACGTGGCGGGCGTGCTCTCGCTGGCCGACGCCGCCGCACTGGTGGCGGCCCGGGCCCGGCTGATGCAGGAACTGCCCGGCGGAGGTGCGATGGTGGCGATCGAGGCCACCGAGGAGGAGGTCCGCGAGGCTCTCGTCCCCGGTGCCGAGATCGCTGCGGTGAACGGTCCGCGTTCGGTGGTGGTCTCCGGTGACGCCGAGGCGGTCGAGACGGTGCGACAGCGATTCGCCGACCGCCGGACCAAGCAGTTGAGGGTCAGTCACGCGTTCCACTCCGCCCACCTGGACGGCATGCTCGCCGAGTTCGGGCGGATCGCCGCCGGTCTGACCTTCCACGCCCCGCAGATCCCGGTGGTCTCCAACCTGACCGGCCGGATCGCCACCGCCGCCGAGCTCACCGACCCGCAGTACTGGGTCCGCCAGGTCCGCGAGGCGGTCCGCTTCGCCGACGTGGTCCGGGAGTTGGCGGCCGGGGGCGTCACCACCTTCGTCGAGCTCGGCCCCGATGGCACGCTCACCGGCCTGGTCGGCGCCGCCCTCGAAGCACCCGTCACGGCCGCCGCACTGCGCCGCGACCGCGACGAGGCCCGGACCGCCGTCGCCACGCTGGCCCGGATCCACGTCCAGGGCCACCGGGTGAACTGGACCGCCCTGCTCGGCCGCCCCTCCCGCCCGGCCGGGCTGACCCTCCCCACCTACCCCTTCCAGCGCCGCCGCTACTGGCTGGAGCCCGCCCACCGCGGCGCCGACGCGACCGGGCTCGGCCTCGCCGAGGCCGCCCACCCCCTGCTAGGCGCCACCGTCCGGCTCCCGGACGGCGAGGGCGTGCTGCTGACCGGCAGCCTCTCGCTGCGCACCCACCCCTGGCTGGCCGACCATGCCGTCCAGGGCACCGTGATCGTCCCCGGCACCGCGCTGCTGGAGCTCGCGGTCCGGGCCGGGGACGAGCTGGGCGCCGGCACCCTGGACGAGCTGGTGGTCGAGGCCCCGCTGGTCCTGGCCGAGCAGGGCGCGGTGCACGTCCAGGTCGCCGTCGGCGGCGCGGACGGGACCGGGGCCCGCGAGGTCACCGTGCACTCCCGCCCGGCCGGGACGGAGGAGTGGAGCCGGCACGCCTCGGGCCTGCTGCTGGCCGGGCCCGGTGCCCCGGGAGAGGAGCTGCGCGCGTGGCCCCCGGCGGGTGCCACCGCGCTGGCCACCGAGGAGGTGTACCAGGAGCTGGCTGCCGCCGGGCTCGCCTACGGCCCGGCCTTCCGGGGCCTGCGGGCGGCCTGGCGGGACGGCGACACCTTCTACGCCGAGGTCGCGCTGCCGGAGGAGGTCCGGGACAGCGCCGGTGAGTTCGGGCTCCACCCGGCCCTGCTGGACGCCGCCGTGCACGTCACCGCCCACCACGGCCTGACCGACACCCCGCCCGGCACCAGCCGCCTGCCCTTCGCCTACACCGGCGTGCGGCTGCACGCGGTCGGCGCGAGCGCCCTGCGGGTGCGCCTGCGCTACACCGAGCCGGAGGCCATCTCGGTCGACGTCGCGGACGAGACCGGCGCCCCGGTCGCCTCCGTCGAGGCCCTGCGGGCCCGACTGGTCTCCGCCGAGCAGCTCGCCCCGGCCGGCGGCGCCGACCGCGACGCGCTGTTCCGGCTGGAGTGGCCGGAGATCGCGGCCTCCGAGCCGGCGGCTGCCGACAGCTGGAGCGAGCTGCGGATCACCGGCCACGAGGGCGTGCTCGCCGGGGCGCTGACGGCCGTTCAGGACTGGCTGGCGGACGAGGCGAACGAGGGCACCCGGCTGGCCGTGGTGACCACTGGCGCCGTCCCGGCCATCGGGGAGGCGCCGGACCCGGTGCTCGCCCCGGTCTGGGGGCTGTTGCGCTCCGCGCAGTCCGAGCACCCCGGCCGGATCGTCCTGCTGGACACTGACCACGACTCGGAGCACCTGATCTCGGCCGCCCTGGCCACCGAGGAGCCCCAACTCGCCCTGCGGGCGGGCCGGGTGCACGTGCCCCGGCTGGTCCGTGCCACCGCCCCCGAGGTCGGCGCCGCCCGGCCCTGGGACCCGGAGGGCACGGTGCTGATCACCGGTGGCACCGGTGTGCTGGGCGGGCTGCTGGCCCGTCACCTGGTGGCCGAGCGGGGCGTGAAGCACCTGCTGCTGCTGTCCCGCAGTGGGGTCCGCGCGCCGGGCGCTGAGGAACTCCAGGACGAGCTCGTGGAGTTGGGCGCGGAGGTGACCATCACCGCCGCCGACGCGGGCGACCGCGAGGAGCTCGCCGCCGCCATCGCCGCGATACCGAAGCGGCACCCGCTGACCGCCGTGGTGCACACGGCCGGTGCGGTGGACGACGGCCTGCTCACCGCCCTCACCCCCGAGCGGCTGCGGACCGTCTGGGCCCCGAAGGCCGACGGCGCCCGCCACCTGCACGAGCTGACCAGGGGCCACGACCTCGCGGCCTTCGTGCTCTACTCCTCGGTCGCCGCCGTCCTCGGAGGCCCGGGGCAGGCGAGCTACTCCGCCGCCAACACCTACCTGGACGCGCTCGCCGCCCACCGCCGCTCGATCGGCCTGCCCGCCCAGTCGCTGGCCTGGGGCCAGTGGGC
>NZ_JBSGEL010000160.1:0-3515 GCF_053602875.1 Kitasatospora sp. NPDC004289
GGTCGTAGATCCACCGGTGGCCGTAGTAGGCGAAGATCTGGTTGATCAGGAAGGCCTTGCGCTCGGGTGCCGGCGGCGGCCTGTTCGACCGTCACGCCGCGCACGCCCGCGAGGTCGAGCCGGGCCGGGACGCCCGGCGTCCAGGCCGCCCGCCAGCGGGTGGTGAGGGCGGAGCCGTCGCCGGTGCCGGAGACCTCGACGCGGTCGGCGTAGCCGGCGCCGCAGACCTCCAGGCGCTGGAGCAGGGTCTCGCGGCGGTGGTCGAGGGCGGAGCGCAGCGGGTCCAGCCGCAGCTCCCGGGAGTCCGGGTCCTCCGGGTGCGGCAGGCGCAGCTCGGCGAGCTCGGCCTCGACGGCCGGGCCGAGGCCCGAGCGGGGCGTGCCGGGGGCCGTCCGGCCGCGGTCGGTGCCGACCATCACCGTCTCCAGGGCGCGGGCCAGGGCCCTTCCCCGGCCGAGGAGTTCACCCTGGCCGAGCACGGTGGTGACGGACTCCAGCAGCTCGCCCCGGCCGGGGGCGGGCAGACCGCGCAGCCGGGCCAGGTCGCCGGCCAGGCGGAGCGTCTCGGCGGCCTCGCCGGTGCCGGCGGGGTGGCCGGCGGCGCGCAGCTCCCGGCAGACCTCGGTGACGGTCCGGGCGGCGGCCTCCTGGACCAGCTCGGGGGAGCCGCCCGCGGTGAGGACGGCCTGCTGCCAGCGCGGGTCCCGGATGCCGGCGGGATAGCCGGAGCGGGCGTCCAACAGGCCGAAGGTGTACGGCACCAGAGAGGTCGTCACCTCGGGCCCGTCGGACGGCACGGCTGGCACGGGCGGCACGGGCGGCACGGACGGGCGGGCGGCGGGCTGCCGTGCGGTGCTGCCCGCGCCGGAGCCGGCCCCGGTGCCGGCTGCGGGCTCGGGGGCGAGACCGACCGGACCGTCCGCGTCGGACCCCGCCTGTGCGGCGCGGAAGGCCGCAGGGGTGAGTGCGGCGGCGTGGAAGGAGCCGACCAGGACGGCGACCCGGCGGCCGCCCTCGGCGGCGGCCGCGACGACCCGGCGCATGTGGGCCTCGCGGGCGAGGTCCACGGCGGGGACGCCGCCGCGTTCGGCGGAGTCCTGGCGCAGCGCCCAGCCGACGGCCAGGGCGGCGCGGCGGACGGCCTCGGGCGTGCTGCCGGGGGCCCGGACCTCGACGGTCCGGTCCCACAGGTCGTCACCGGCCCGGCCGGTGTTCCCGGCGGCGAGGCCGTCGGCCCAGGACGGCCCGGGGCGCTCGGCCTCGGCCTCGGACGGCCCGGAGGCGGACCAGCCGGCGTCGCCCAACGGCAGGTCGCAGCAGCGTACTTCGACCCCGTTGCGGTGTGCCCAGCGGATCGCCGCCAGCTCGGGGGAGAAGTCCGCGAACGGGTAGAACCCGAGCCGCCCGTCCGCTCCGGCACCGGCCAGCGCCACGGGGGCGACGGTGCCGGGGTCGGCCAGGTGCGGCAGCCAGCGGTCGAAGTCGGCGGGCAGCTCCACGCAGAGCACCTGCGGTGCGGCCGACGCCAGCAGCTCGGGCAGGACGGCGGCCAGCGCCGGGCTGTGGTGCCGCACCCCGATCAGGAACGGCCCGTCGCCGTCGGCCAGTTCGGCCATCGCCGCCCGCGGGTCGGCTGCCGCGGCGCCGCTGCCCGGGCCTGCGGCGGCGGAGGGCGCGGCGGGAGCGGTGGTCGCGCCGCGCAGGGCGGCGTCGGCACGGCCGCCGGCCGCGCCCGGGTGCGCCGGGGCCCCGGGGGCGGGGGTCTGAGGCGTCGTCACCGGAGGTTCTCCCGCAGGTCCCAGAGGCGGCGCCACAGGGCCGAGCCGTCCTCGGCACGGCGGCGGACGGGGCCGTCCCAGTAGCCGAGGAGGCGGGCGTGGTCGGCGGGGTCGTCCTTGCGGACGGCGCCCAGGAGGTGACCGGGCATCAGGTCGAGGGCGTCGGCGGAGGTGCCGGGGAGGTAGGCGCGGGCCAGGCCGAGGGAGGAGGCGACCTGGACGGCCTCGGCGGTGGACATCACGGTGCCGGGGCGCTCCACGTCCCAGCCCTCGGCGGAGCGGCCGCTGCGCAGGTCGCGGAAGACCGTCACCAGGGCGTCCAGCACCGCGTCGTCCACGCCGAAGGCGGCCCCGGCCCGCTCGACGGCGGAGCCCGCGCGCTCCCGCACCAGGGCGGTCTCAGCGGCCGCGTCCGCGATGGGCTCCACGGTCTCGAAGTTGAAGCGGCGCTTGAGCGCGGCCGACATCTCCGAGACGCCCCGGTCCCGCAGGTTGGCGGTGGCGATCACGGTGAAGCCGGGCGCGGCCGGCACGGTGGCGTCCGGCGTGCCGGCCAGCTCGGGGACGGACACCCGCCGGTCGGAGAGGATCGAGACCAGCGCGTCCTGGACCTCGGGGAGGCAGCGCGTGACCTCCTCGATCCGGGCGACCTTCCCGCTGCGCATCGCGGTCAGCACCGGCGAGGCGACCAGCGCCTGCGGGGTGGGTCCCTGGGCCAGCAGCAGCGCGTAGTTCCAGCCGTAGCGGAAGGCGTCCTCGGTGGTGCCGGCGGTGCCCTGGACGGTCAGCTCGCTGGTGCCGCTGACGGCGGCGGAGAGCAGCTCGGAGAGCATCGACTTGGCGGTGCCGGGCTCGCCGACCAGCAGCAGGCCGCGCTCCCCGGCCAGGGTGACCACACAGCGCTCGACCAGCGCGCGGTCGCCGACGAACTTGCGGCTGACGGTCAGCGAGGCGGGCAGCTTCGTGCCCTTGCGGCGGGCGGCGGCGAGGGTCAGCGCGCCGTCGCTGCCGCAGACGAAGGTGACGACGGCGCTCGGGGTGAGCGCCCAGCCGGGCGGGCGCGGGCCGCTGTCGTGAGCGGCCAGGAAGGCCAGCTCCTCGGCGTGCTTCTCCTCGGCGGGGAGGACCTGCCGGGCGGGCTGTTCGGTGACGGTGGTCATGAAGGGTTCCTCGGTGACGGGGCCGGGGTGCGGCGGGGGCCGCACCCCGGCGGGAAGGGGTGTGACGGAGGGTCAGCGGCGCCGGCCGGCGCGCTTCACCTTGAGCTCCTCGAAGCGCGGCAGGTCGCCGTCCTGGATCCGCCGCCAGGCCCGGCGGTAGAGCTCGACGGCCGGTGCGGACGGCACCAGGGTGCCGAGCGGCACGTCCTCCTCGGCGAGCTCGCCGAGCAGCGGGAGCTTCCAGGTCTCCAGCGGCACGTACGGGCTGCGCCGCTCGGTCCAGGCGCCGGGCAGGAAGAGCGAGCGGCCCGCCCTGGTCCGGGTGGCCGTCACCACCAGCTCGGTGGCGGCCAGTTCGGCCCGCGCCGCCTTCAGCCGGGCCGGGCGCCAGCCGGTCCAGCGGGCGGTGTTCCTGTCCGTCGGGTCGGGCATGGCGAGCAGCATCAGGTAGAGCACCGCCGCGTCCTCGCCGAGCCCGTGCGCGGCCCGGACCTCGGCCACCAGCTCCGGCACCGAACGGGACGGGTCCTGCGGCCACCAGGTGCCGTCCGCGCCCGGCTCGCCGGCCGCCGGGGCG
>NZ_JBSGEL010000161.1:0-3494 GCF_053602875.1 Kitasatospora sp. NPDC004289
TCTCGTGACGGAAGGTCATGCAGATCCTCTCGGAAGTCCCGGGGCGGACAGCTCGGAGCGGGCCCTGAACAGTGGGCTGGCTTCGGGGTGTCGCATGCGGTGGGCGGCTTTCCACACGTGGGGTGTAGTGGGCCGCCCCGGTCACCTTTCGCCGCGAGTGCCCGGCCGCCCCAAGGGGCGGGGGCCGCGGGCGGTGAACCCGGGAAGTGCGCTGTGCACTGGTTACGAAGCTACGAGCCCCCACCGACCCCCGGCAAGCATTTCAGCGAAAAGCCAGCTCAGAGCAGCGTTACCGAAGGTACGGCCGAGCCCGGACCCCCGATTCCAAGGGCCCGGCGAGTCCGCCGGAAGATCACTCAGTGTCCCGATGTGCCCGCGGTCACCCGTTCAGAGGGGTGACGGCGGGCATATCGTCGACCCAGTGCCAGGACACGGGCACGGACGGTTGGATTCGGCACCACCCGCAGGTGGCCGCCGTCACAACCGCCTTCCCAAGGTCTTGTCGCCTCTTGGCGAGCCCGGTAACAAGGCATCGACACCACACCTCCGGGAACTGCCCACCAAGCCCGTCGGCCCGACCCCGCCGGAGCGGCTCGGTCGCTCGGCCGGGTGTTGCGGATCGCGGTTGGGCTGCTTGTCCTGCGGCCCGGTCAGGGGGTGTCCTGTTGGGCGGTCGGCAGGCTGAGGGTGGCGCGGAAGCGCAGGCCGGTCGGGGTGTATTCGCTCAATTTGCTGATTTCGGTGGGGAGTTGGATGGAGTCGGCCAGTACGACCCGGTCGGCCTGTTGGGCGTGGGCTTCCAGCTCTGCTTTGAGGCCTGGCAGTTCCCGTTGTGGTCCCTCGCTCCAGTGGGTGGCGTCGAGCTGGGCTGATTCGGCTCTGAGGGCTTTGGCCAGGCTGGCCGCGAACCGGCGGTATTCGTCCGGTGCTTGGGACGGTTCTTGAATGGGCCACTCGGCATGTGCCCGGGCGGCGGTGCGATCGGCCGTCAGGTAGGCGGACTGCTCGGGTTGGTACTCGGAGCTGTCCTTGGCGAGTGAGCCCTGCCGGGGCCGCGGGTGGGCGAAGTGGCAGACCACCGTGCGGTCGCCTTGGCGCCACGTGTCGTGGCTCGGCAGCAGCATGCCGGTCCTGGTCGCACGCGGGATCGTCATCCAGTCGAGCACGTACGCGGACTGGGCGCGGCGGCAGAGCATCGTGGCCATGGCGAACAGCGCCTCCTTCCCCGGGTACTCCCGGTCGTCCATCGCGAAGGACGAGAACACCTCCATCCGGTGCGGCTCGGTGCACGGCACCTGCTCGGACCGCTCCAATCCGTCCCCGTCACCCCGGAAGCACTCGCCCGGCTCGAACGGCCTCTCCGCGGCCCGGGCCCGCTCACCGGCCTCGCGGAGCACTGCCGGGCCCTTGACCACGGCCACCACCGCGGTGACGGCCACCAGGCCGCCCGCGACGATCAGGGCGGCCCAGGCCGCGGGGCCGAATTGCCGCCGTGGCCGCCGTGGCTGCCGTGATGGGTGGGACGGTGCGGCGAATGGAACCGGGCCCTGAGGTGCGGTGAAGGATTCGCGCTCCTGCGCGGTACGGCCCTGCGGGCTGCCCGGCTGATCAGGTGCTGGCGTGTCCACTGGTGGTTCCCCCTTGCTGGTGCGCTGCCACTGCTTGTGCAGCTGTGCGAGCGTGTGATGGGCTCCCGGCCGCAGGTGTTGGGTCCGTACCACCCGCGCGCCTCGCACCGGCAGCGGCGGGGCGGTCACCGCCCGGCCGAGGCCGGGCCCGGAACCTCGGGGCGGTCGGCCGGAGACCGGCCGGACCCCTCTGGGCCGGGAGCTGTTCAGCCGTCATCGCGTCCTTTCCGGCGCGGCTGCTGATGTCGGCGGGCGTGGTGACGGTCGTCAGGCGGCGAGGCCGAGGCCGAGGGTGACCGCGGCGGGGGCCAGGTACAGGATCGGGAACACCACGGTCTTGTAGGAGCGCGCCCTGAGGTTGGTGATGACGGCGCCGAGGAAGTAGAGGACCAGTCCCACGGCGGCCGCGATCCCGAGGGCGGGCACGGCCAGGCCCACCAGCAGACCGGCCGCGCCGGCGAGCTTGGCGAGCGCCAGCGGAGTCCACCAGGAACGGGGGACGCCGTACTCCACCAGCGGCTGGGTCACGAACTCCGCCCGGCGCGCCAGGGACACACCGGAGAACCCGATCCACAGGGCGGTGACGACGGAGAGGACGACGTGGGCGACGGACATGGCGTGGCTCCAAGGTTGGTCGGGCGGGAGCGGGAGGGCGAGGTCGTCCTCCCTGCTCGGACATCTCACCGACACGCCCCAGCCGGGGAATGTGACAGGTGGCGAGGAAATTTCTTCTCCGCAGCAGCCGGTGAGTGGCACCGCGGCGCGGTTGGTGCTGATGACGGCGGTCGGGTTCCTGCCCCGGTGAGCGGAGTGCGCCGCCGCGACTTGCGGGCCTGCTGAGGTCTCCCCGGCCGATCGGCCGCGCAGGTCGGGAGAGGGTGCGGTTGAGCTCAGTCCTGTTCGCGGCTGGCGAGCCATGCGGCTGCCCAGCCTGCCGTGACCAGGGGGAAGGTGTAGAGGATCAGGCCGGCCAGCGCGAGTGACCAGAGCCAGGGCGCTCCCCAGGACTGCCCGCCGACCGCGGCGCCGGTCAGGGGGAGTACGGCGGTCCCCGCTGCGGCCGCCACCACCAGGGCGGTCACCGCTCGGGCCCGTCCGAGGAACATCCCCAGGGGGACAGCCGGGATCGAGCCGAGGACGATCATCCCCACCAGCAGCCCGACGAACGGGCCCACGGCGGCCAGCGCCGTCCACCCGATGACCGACGCCCACGCGAACGCCATCCGTCCCCCACCGCTGCCCGTGGCCGAGCTCCTCACTGACGCCCCCTCATCCCATCGGCTTGGAGACGGCATCATGCCACATCGTTGAACGTGTTCAAAAGGGCGTGGTCCCGCTTGCCCGGCCCTGCATGAGGCCCATTGCCCACCTCGGCAACCGGACGGTGTTCGCACCCTGCCGGGCTGCCGGGGTCCGCTCTCCCCTTCTCAGCCCGCCGTGGCTTCGCCCAGCCCGGGCGGGGTCGGGTGACCGGAAGGATTTCCGGAAGCGGCCTGTAACGTTCCGCCGCTCCCGGGGTTCTGAGAGGTGGAGACCGTTCGAGGGGGAGATGAGAGATGGCCGGCAACCGCGCGCCCGCCGAGGCCGGGGACGCCGGGTTCCTGGAGCTGACGGCCGGTCGGGCAGTGCAGCTGTACCGCACGGCGTGCCTGCTGACCGGTGGCGACTCCCACCTGGCCGAGGACCTGGTGCAGGAGACGCTGGCGCGGATGTACACGATCTGGCGTCGGCAGAACTCCTGGCTGTCCGGCCGCTCGCGGATCGAGGACCCGGTCTCCCGGCTGCGCAAGGCCAAGGGCGAGACGCTGACGCTGGACTGGTCCGCCGTCAGCGGCTTCTCGCTGGCCGAGGAGGGCCAGGGCGCGG
>NZ_JBSGEL010000162.1:0-3314 GCF_053602875.1 Kitasatospora sp. NPDC004289
GGTGGGCGGTCACCCCGGGCGCGGGGAACTGCGCGAGTACGGAAGGCGGCCCAGTGTGAGGTCGGAGCCCGGGCGGCGGCCCTTCCGCGTGCGGCGGACCGTCAGTGCCCGAGGGCCCGGGCGCCGGCCGACCGGTCGGCGGTCTGGGCCTTGAGGGCGCGCTCGACGGCGGCGCGGGACTCGACCACCATCCGGCGCAGGGCCGGGGCGGGCTCGGCCGAGGCCAGCCAGGCGTCGGTGGCGTCCAGGGTGGACTGCGAGACCTGGAGGGCCGGGTAGAGGCCGACCACGATCTGCTGCGAGATCTCGTGGCTGCGGGTCTCGTAGACGCCCTTGATGGCGGCGAAGTACCTCTCCGCGTAGGGGGCGAGCAGCTCGCGCTGGTCGGCCTGGCCGAAGCCGCCGATCACCGCGTCCTGCACGTAGTTGGTGAGGTCGTCGCGCTCCACCACGGAGGCCCAGGCCTCGGCCTTGGCCTCGGCGGTCGGGCGGGCGGCGCGGCAGGAGGCGGCGCGCTCCTGGCCGGCGGCGGTGGAGTCGCGCTCCAGCTCGGCCGCGATGGCGGCCTCGTCCGCGCGGCCGGTGGCGACCAGGCGGGAGAGCAGCACCCAGCGCAGCTCGGTGTCCACGGCCAGGCCGTCCAGCTCCTGCGAGCCGTCCAGCAGACCGGCCAGCAGGCCGAGCTGACCCTCCGTCCGGGCGACGGCGGAGAGCGCGCGGGCCCAGGCCAGCTGGTGGTCGCCGCCCGGGGCGGCGGCACGCAGCTGCTCCTCGGCGGCGGCGGCCCAGCGGGCCAGGCCCTGCTCGCGCCAGGCCGGGTCGGCGTACATGTCCAGGGCCAGCTTGACCTGGCGCTGCACCGACTGGACCACGCCGATGTCGGACTCCCGGGACAGGCCGGAGAGGGCCAGCGCGAGGTAGTCGCGGGTGGCCAGCTCGCCGTCGCGGGTCATGTCCCAGGCCGAGGCCCAGCACAGCGCGCGGGGGAGCGAGGTGGCGAAGGCGCCCAGGTGCTCGGTGACGGCGGCCAGCGAGTCGGCGTCGAGCCGGACCTTGGCGTAGGAGAGGTCGTCGTCGTTGAGCAGCAGCACGGTCGGGCGGACCTTGCCGACCAGCTGCGGCACGGCGGTCTCGGCGCCGTCCACGTCCAGCTCGATCCGCTCGGTGCGGACCAGCTGACCCTCCTTCAGCTCGTAGGCGCCGATGGCGATCCGGTGCGGGCGCAGCACGGCCTCGCCCTTGGCGCCGGCCGGCAGCGCCGGGGCCTCCTGGAGCACCGAGAAGGAGGTGATGACGCCGGCCGCGTCGGTCTCCAGCTTCGGGCGCAGCACGTTGATGCCGGCCGTCTCCAGCCAGGACTTGGACCAGGCCTTGAGGTCGCGGCCGCTGGTCCGCTCCAGGGCGCCGAGCAGGTCGCTCAGGCGGGTGTTCCCCCAGGAGTGCGCCTTGAAGTAGGCCTGCACGCCCTTGAAGAACTCGTCCTGGCCGACGTACGCCACCAGCTGCTTGAGCACCGAGGCGCCCTTGGCGTAGGTGATGCCGTCGAAGTTGACCATGACGTCCTCGAGATCGTTGATCTCGGCCATGATCGGGTGGGTCGAGGGGAGCTGGTCCTGGCGGTAGGCCCAGGTCTTCATCTCGTTGGCGAAGGTGGTCCAGGAGTCCGGCCACTGCGAGCCGGCCGCCTCGGCCTGGCAGACCGACTCGGCGAAGGTCGCGAACGACTCGTTCAGCCAGAGGTCGTTCCACCACTCCATGGTGACCAGGTTGCCGAACCACATGTGCGCCAGCTCGTGCAGGATCGTGGACGCCCGGGCCTCGTAGGCGGCGTCGGTGACCTTCGAGCGGAAGACGTACTGGTCCCGGAAGGTGACCGCGCCCGCGTTCTCCATCGCGCCGGCGTTGAACTCCGGCACGAAGAGCTGGTCGTACTTCTCGAACGGGTAGGGGCAGTCGAACTTCTCCTGGAAGTAGTCGAAGCCCTGCCGGGTGACCGTGAAGATCGCGTCGGCGTCCAGGAACTCGCGCAGCGAGGGGCGGCAGTACACGCCGAGCGGCACGACCTGGTCGCCGTTGCGGTACTCGTCGAAGACGCCGACGTACGGGCCGGCGATCAGCGCGGTGATGTAGGTGGAGATCCGGCCGGTGGGGCTGAACCGCCAGACCCGGGTGTCGCCCTCGCCCTCGGGCTGCGGGGTGGGCGAGTTGGAGATGACGGCCCAGCCGTTCGGCGCGGTCACCGTGAAGGTGAAGCTCGCCTTCAGGTCGGGCTGCTCGAAGGAGGCGAACACGCGGCGGGCGTCCGGCACCTCGAACTGGGTGTAGAGGTAGGTCTCGCCGTCGACCGGGTCGACGAAGCGGTGCAGGCCCTCGCCGGTGTTGGTGAAGGCGCAGTCCGCGACGACCGTCAGCTCGTTCTCGGCGGCCAGGCCCGGCAGCGCGATCCGGCTGTCGGCGAACGAGTCCAGCGGCAGTGCCTGTCCGTTCAGCACGATCTCGGAGACGCTCGGCGCCACCAGGTCGATGAAGCTCTCGGCGCCCGGGGTGGTGGCGGAGAACCGGACCGTGGTGGTGGAGCGGAAGGTGCCGCCCTCACGGGCCGAGCTCAGGTCGAGGTCGATGTCGTACGACTCCACGTGCAGGAGCGCGGCCCGGGTGCGGGCCTCCTCACGGGTCAAGTTGGTGCCAGGCACTCGTAGGACTCCTTTGTCAGGCATGGGTGCGGCCATCCTTCCACGTCGTCCTCCCGCCCCGCCCCGGAGTATCGGACCGACACCGCGGACGCATCCTGGAGGGGAGACCCCAGACAACGATCCGTGTTCGATCTGCGTTCAGGGCGGGTTCGCTCTTGACGAGGCGTCGGGCGGGTGGCCGAGCATAGGGTTCAGAAGTTGAAGGTGAATATCCGGAGCTCCGCCGCAACGGCGCGGCTGGTGCGGAGGCCGTCGGGCCGTCGCGCCCTAGGAGGGTGAATCATGTCGCTGGACACACCGGGATCGCAGTCCTCGCTGCACCGGGCCAATCTCGAACGGGTGCTGCGGGCGGTCCGGATGGCGGGCTCGCTGACCCAGGCGGAGATCGCCCGGTCCACCGGACTCTCCGCGGCCACGGTGTCCAACATCGTCCGGGAGCTCAAGGAGAGCGGCACCGTCGTGGTGGCCGACACCTCGTCAGGCGGCCGCCGGGCGCGCTCCGTCTCGCTCAGCGGGGACGCCGGCATCGTGGTCGGCGTGGACTTCGGCCACACCCACCTGCGGGTCGCCGTCGGCAACCTGGCGCACCGGGTGCTGGCCGAGGAGAGCGAGCCGATCGAC
>NZ_JBSGEL010000163.1:0-3207 GCF_053602875.1 Kitasatospora sp. NPDC004289
GAACGCGACCGGCCGCGCATCCGTTGGCCGATCGGACCTGACGGAGTCTGCGCCCGGTGAGAAGGCCGCAGGCCGGGAGGGCGGACGGGGGC
This sequence comes from Kitasatospora sp. NPDC004289, assembly GCF_053602875.1. NCBI lineage: Bacteria > Bacillati > Actinomycetota > Actinomycetes > Kitasatosporales > Streptomycetaceae > Kitasatospora > Kitasatospora sp. NPDC004289. The sequence goes on from NZ_JBSGEL010000163.1 coordinate 93, forward strand.
CGGCCCCCGCACGGAAGTGACGACGCGTCAATCCTCAGACGTGGGTCCCGGAGGCCCAGAGCGTGACGACGCCGTCGGCGTCGTACAGCACCAGGTTGCCGTCGGTCTGGACCACCAGGTAGGCGCCCTGGTGGCCCCAGGTGCGGGTGGACCAGAGGGGGCGGGCGGTGTCGTCGTAGACCACGACGTTGCCGTCGCTCTGAACGAACAGGTACGCGCCCGGGTGACCCCAGGTGCCGGCGGACCAGAGGGCGCGGCCGGCGTCGGCCAGGACGGGGTTGCCGTCCGCCTGCTGGGTGAGGACGACCGTGCTGTCGTACGCGGCGGCCACCGCGTTGCCGGTGTGCAGCGAGGTGCCGGACCAGAGCGGCGCGCCGCGCCGGGCGCCGGCCCGGTTGTCGGTGCCGGTGGCCCAGAGGCGGCTGCCGTCCGTGTCGTACACGGCGAGGTCCAGGTCGTCCTGCAGGACGGCGCGGGCGTTGCGGTGGGTCCAGGTGCCGGTGGCCCACAGGGGGCGGCCGTCGGCGGCCTTGACCAGCAGGTTGCCGTCCGACTGCATGACGGCCGTGGCGCCGTTGTTGCCCCACGTGCCGGACGACCAGCGGGCGTTGCCGGTGGCCTTGGAGTACAGCACCAGGTTCCCGTCCGCCTGCATCACCAGCCGGCCGGCCTGCGACTCCACCGTCTCGCCCGACCGCACCGTGCGCCCCGAGGGGATCACCGTGCCCCTGACGTCGATCTCGGGGTGGTTCGTGCCGGTGGACCAGCGGACCTTGCTGTCGACGTCGAGGATCGCCAGGTTGCCGTCCGTGCCGAGCAGCAGCCGGGCACCGGTGGTGTTCCAGGTCTCGCTGGACCAGAGCGGCGCGCCGGCCGCGTCCCGGATCACCAGGTTGCCGTCCGCCTCCAGGGCGACGGCCGCGCCGGGGCGGCCCGCGGTGCCCGAGGTCCAGAGCACCTTGGCGGACCGACGGTCGGTCAGCACCAGGTTCCCGTCCGCCCCCATGGTGAGCGCGGTCGTCTCGGTGGTCAGCTGCTCGCCGGCCTTGAGCGAACGCCCTGTCAGGAGCAGGGACCCGGCGCTCTCGTGGGCCGGGTCGTACGTCCGGGTCGACCAGAGCGCGGTGCCCTGGCCGTTGCGGAGCACCACGTTGCAGTCGTCCTGCACCGAGAGCACGGCAGGGCCGGAGCTGCCCGGGGCGGTGGTGGTGTTCGACCAGTAGGCGTAGTCGTTGGCCGTGCGGAGTTCGAGCACGCCGTCCGACCGGACGGCCAGGTGGCCGGCGGGCGTCTGCGGCGAGTTGCTGGACCACAGCACCTTGCCGGTGGCCAGCTCGGTGACCACCAGGCTGCCGCGCGGGTCGACCTTCAGGCTCACGCACGCCGAGTAGAGCACGTCCAGCGCGCCGACGGTCTCGGAGGAGGAGACCTTGCTCCGGATCCGGCTGAGGTCGCCGAACGACTCGTACGGGCCGAGCGGGAGGAGGTCACCGACCCGGGCGGCGCCCCGGTGCACGACCGTGACCAGGTCCTGGGCCTTGCTGGACCACATGGCGGCCAGCAGGTCCGGGTTGCCGTCCCCGTCCAGGTCGCCCTGCGAGGAGAAGGAGCGCTCGGCGGAGTACCAGGCGTCGGGCTTGGCCTTCCCCGGGAAGGTGAGCATGTCGAAGACCGCCGGGAACGGGGCCGGGCCGGAGGCCGGGTCCGCGGTGATCGCGCCCCAGGTCTGGCGGGCCGAGCCGTCGCACGGCGCCGTGGTGGCCGGCGCACCCGGAACGGCGGTCAGGCAGGTGCCGTCCGCGGCCCGGAGCCCGGCGGCGGCGGTGGGCCTCCACTGCTGCGCGGGGAGCCCGGAGCAGTCCTCGGTGGTGAACCTGCCGTCCCGGAGGGTGAAGCAGAGGTTGCCGTCGCGCAGCGTCCCGTCCGTGGCCTCGCGCCAGAGGGTGGAGACCTGCGCGCACGACAGCACCGAGCCCGTCCCGTTGAGGCACTGCCGGCCCCCGGTCGCGTCCCGCTCGCCGTTCTGCACCGCGAAGGCGGCCATCGGCGAGTAGAGCTGCTTCACCGGCAGGCCGTCCGGGCCGAACTCCAGGCGGTAGGAGACGAGGGCCGGGGTCGAGCCGCGGAGGGCGGACGCCCAGAGCGTCGGCACGCCGCCGACCTTGCCCGGGGCGATCAGGGTGGCCCCGGTCCAGTTGAAGACGCCCAGCTTCACCGGGGCGCCGATCACCGCACCGCCGGCCTTGCCCGGGTAGTACCAGACGGTGTCGCCCTCCAGCGTGACCAGGTCCGGCAGGCCGTCCTTGTTGGCGACCCCGTCGGTGGCCAGCACCTGGGTGACCGAGCCCCAGTACGGTTGGTACCCCGTGCAGTCCGACCCCGCCGCGCAGGTGGCCGGCTTGGCCACCACGACGGCCCGGTCCGGCTTGGTGAAGTACCCGGGCTTCCCACCGGAGTTGGCGTCGTTCGGGTACAGGTAGAGGGTGTTCGACACGGTGCTGAAGGCGAAGAGGTCGTCCCCCTTGCCGCCGGTCGCACTGCCCCGGTTGCTCACCCTGTAGGTGGACCAGTCCCGGCCGTCCGGGCTCTGCGCCGCCGTGGACGCCGTGTACGGCGCACCGCCGGCCGGCAGCACCGTCAGCCCGGGCAGCGGCTGCGGGGTCGCGGTGCTCACCGTGAGCACGTCCACCCGGCCGTCCCCGGTCAGGTCACCGGCCACCTTGGCGGCCGGCGCCGGCGGCGCCTCCGCGTGCGACGGCACGGCCAGACCGCCGGTCAGCACCGCCGCCAGTGCGGCCGCGGCCGCGAATCGTCCGCCGCCTGCGCGGCGTAGGGCGCGAGCGCGTTCCCCCATGTCCCAACCTCCCCCGTGGTACCGGGCCTTCGGCCCGGCCGACCGGCCCGTGGAGACGGACCGGGGGGGCAGGTTATCGCCCGTCAGTTCGCACCCACCACGCCGCATTCGGTGAACAGACGCCGACGGGGTGGTGGGGGGGGCGGGGGGGGGGGGGGGGCGCCCCCCCCCCCGCCCGGGGGGGGGGGGGGGGGGGGGGAGAGAGGGGAGGGTGGGAAAGCCCGCCCCCCCCCCCGCGGCGCCCCACACCCACCCACGGCC
>NZ_JBSGEL010000164.1:0-3205 GCF_053602875.1 Kitasatospora sp. NPDC004289
GCGCCGCAGGGTGGGCTGGGCCACGGTCAGCACGGTGCCGTCGAGGGCGACCACGGCCGCCCCGGTGATGCTGCCGGTGAGGACGAACAGCTGCTTATCTGCCCACGGCGGGTGGGGAGTTCAACTCGGTCGGCGACGCGGGGGAGCGGCCGAGGCGGCGGGTGTGGCGGCGGCCCCGGTTCGTGCTGCCGCTGCTGGTCCTGGTGCTGCTGCTGGGCGGTGGCTACCTGGCCCGGGCGCAGCTGTCGGCCGGGGTCGAGGCGGTCCGGGACCGGATCTCGGATCCCCAGCAGATCCACCCCACCGCCGTCCGGGCCTCCTCCGAACAGCCCGGCCACCAGGCCGCCCTGGCGGTGGACGGCACCAACGACCGCTCCTGGTCCCCGGCCGGGGAGGGGGACGCCCGGGGCGAGTACCTGGAGGTCGAACTGCCGTCCCCGGTCCGCCTGGTGGACCTCGTGCTGCACAGCGGCGTGTCCGCCAACGCCGAACAGTTCCTCACCCAGGCCCGCCCCCGGGCGCTGACCGTCACCCTCACCGCCCCCGGCGGAGGCGTCACCACCCGCACCCTGCAGCTCGCCGACGCCCCGGGCCCGCAGAGGTTCCGCCTCGCGGTGAGCGGGGTCCAGCGCCTGCGCCTCACCGTCGACGGGGCCTACGGCACCGGTCCGGGCCGCCGGGTGGCCCTGGCCGAGGCGGAGTTCTTCCGCCGTCCCTGAGCGCCGTCGTCAGACGGCCGGGCCGGCCACGGTTTCGATGTGGGCCGGGGTCGGGAGGGGGAGTGGGCGGGTCAACTCGTAGAGCTCGTCCGGGGGTTCGGATCCGTCGCGGACGGCGGTGAGGTAGGCGCGGGCCTGGTGGAGGAGCAGCCGCGGCGCGACCCTGCGGAGGTGGGCCATGGCGGCCACCGCGCCCTCGGCGGCGTCCAGGGCACGGACGGCGGCGGCGAGCCGGTCGGGGGAGCGGTGGCCGTGGACGTGCATCAGGTACTCGTCCGTCCAGCCCTCGTCGGTCCACCAGACCGCGTTGACGTAGTGGAGGCTGCCGTCCACGCCGTCGACCACGAGGTGGCCGCCGTTCCAGCCGACGGCGTGCGGCTCGGCGTGCGGGTCGAGGTCGGAGCGGTCGTAGTGGATCAGCCAGCCGGCGTGGGGGATCTTCTTCACGCGCTGGACGTGGAACGGGGGTGCGGTCTCCGAGTGGGGCCAGCTCTCCTTCTTGGCGAGGTGGGCGCGGAGGATCTCGAGGGCGCGGTCACGGCTGATCACCCTGCCATCCTGCGGCACCGGTCAAGCGGGTTTCGCCGCGCTGTTGCGCAGAGTCTTGCACCGCCTGCTATCTTGCATCGCATGGTACCTGGCAACACACACATGGGCGGAGGTGGCGCCGACCCGTCGGACGGGGCGGTCGCCACCCAGCTGCGCAAGGGCGTGCTGGAGTACTGCGTCCTGGCACTGCTGCGCGACGCCCCGCGCTACGGGGTCGAGCTGCTCCAGGAGCTCGAACGCTTCCCGACGCTGGCGACCAGTCAGGGGACCATCTACCCCCTGCTCTCCCGGCTGCGCCGGGCCGGGCTCGCCGACACCTTCCTGCGGGACTCCGCCAGCGGACCGTCCCGCCGCTACTACACGCTGACCGAGGCCGGCCGCGCGGCGCTGGAGGAGTTCACCACGCTGTGGCCCGCCTTCCGCGAAGCCGTCGACCACGTCCTCACCCCGGGAGAGAAGCCGTGAACAACCCCATCGACCACCCCCTGGTCCGCGAACACCTCGACGCCGTCGCCCGGTTGACCGCCACCCTGCCCGCCGAGCGTCGGCGCGAGCTCCTCGCCGACCTGCGCGAGCACGTCGAGGTGGCCCTCGCCGAGGCGTCGGAGGGGGACGAGGCGGCGGCCCGGCAGGTGCTGGAGCGGCTCGGCACTCCCCGGCAGATCGCCGACGCGGCGCTGGCCGAGGAGGGCCAGGCCCGGCCCGTCGCGGAGGGCGGGCGGCGGACCACCGTCACACTGCTGACGGCCGGCCTGGTCCTCCCGCTGCTCCTCGTCCCGGGCGTCGGTCCGGGCCTCGCCCTGATCGCCGCGATCGTCGCGGCCGTACGGGTCGCCCGGGCCCCGCAGTGGTCCGCGCGCGAGAAGCGCCTGGCCGCCCTGCTGCTGCTCAGCCCCCTGGTGGTCGTGCCGCTGGCCGTCCTCGCGATCGCCCTGACCACGGCCATGGGCCTGACCCCGGCGGCCGTGCTGGCGGCCTGCGTGGTGGGCTTCGCCCCGACCGTGGTCGCCGTGGCCCTGCTGGCCCGCTCCGCCGCCCGGGTGCGGGCCGCCGCTGCCTGAGTCCGCGGCGGGGCTTGACCCTGACACCGTGTGAGGCCGTTGGCTGAGCCCCTCGGCCCCAGAGGAAATGGAAGAGGACCACCGCATGCTCGGCTACACCGGCTCAGGCCCCTACTGCTACACCAACTCCCTCGCGATGCTGCTCGGGCCCGCCGCCCCGTCCACCACCGTGCTGGAGACCCTGACCGGCTCGGCGTTCGGCGCCGAACTCATCGCCGGGGAGCTGCCCTTCTTCAGCCCGTACGGCTGGGACCCGGAGCTCGGCCTGGACGCGGCGGTCGACCTGCTCGGCTGGCGCTGCGAGCGCACCGCCGGAGGGACGGCCGAGCAGGCGGTCGAACGGCTGCGGCGTGCCTGCGCCGAGGGCGGACCGGTGCTCGCCGGGCCGGTGGACATGGGCCTGCTCCTGTACCAGCCCGGCACGCCGAACGCCGACGGCGGCGACCACTACGTGGTGGTCCTGGAGGTGGGGGAGGACGGCACCGTGCTGCTCCACGACCCGCACGGGCACCCGTACGCGACCATGCCGCTCGACGCCTTCACGGCCGCCTGGGCGGGGGATTCGGTCGCCTACACGGCCGAGCCGTACGTGCTGCGCAGCGGCTTCGTGCGGGAGCGGGAGGTCGGCACCGAGGAGGCCCTGCGGGCCTCGCTGCCGGGTGCGGTGCGGTGGCTGGCGGGCCGTCAGGAGCTGCGGATGCCGCCCGGCTCGCTCGGCGGGGAGGCGGCGCTGGAGGCACTGGCGCGGCAGGTGGAGGCCGGGCTCGCGCCGGGCGTGCGGGACCTCGTGGTCGGTCAGGCGGTGGTCCAACAGGAGCGCCTGCGCGCCCAGTTGCCAGCAGGCCAGCAGCGCGGCGACGTAGCCGAGCGAGGGCG
>NZ_JBSGEL010000165.1:0-3185 GCF_053602875.1 Kitasatospora sp. NPDC004289
CTGGCTGCGTAGGTGAAAACGGAGAGCGAGTATCGGTGAGTTCTGGCAGCGGTTCATGATCGAGATACCGGGAGATGTCGGTGAGAACCGAGAGCACCGTGAAGGCCGTGTCGGGGGCCGACGGCATAATTCGGGGCCATGGACCTGAGATCGGAACTGCTTCCCTCGTCGGTGAGCCGGCAGCGGCTGGACGAGCTCAGCCGTGAGATCGAGCGGATCGCCGAGGTTGTGCTCGTCGGGGACGAGAGCGTGGACGACGAGATCAAGGCATTCAACGCGAAGACGGGCCACGACTACGTGGCCTTGAACTTCGCCGAGTACTACAGCAGCCGGAGCCTGGGCGAGTTCGCGTTGGAGGCTGCCCGGCCAGCTCGGCCCCGGATCGCTGACGTCACCACGGACGAACTCGTCGAAGTCGTCCGCAGGATCCTCGCCGGTGACCCGGAGTGCGACTACTACCTGCGGCTTCTTGAAGCCAACGTGCCGCATCCCCGGGTCAGCGACCTGATCTTTCATCCTCCGGTCGAACTCCGGGACGGCTCGGCTGAGCAGATCGTCGACGAGGCCCTCAGCTATCGGCCGATCGCTCTGTGAGCGGCCAGGCGGGTCAGCCGGCAGCTGCTTGCTGTTCGGCGCGGGCGCGGGTGCTGGCGAGTCGGTAGGAGTCGGTGCCGGTCTCGATGATGGTGCCGTTGAAGGTGAGGCGGTCGACGATGGCCGCGCAGAGCCGGGGATCGGTGAAGGTCTTGGTCCAGCCGGCGAACGACTCGTTCGAGGCGATGGCGACGCTGTTCTTCTCCTCGCGCTCGGTCAGGACCTGGAAGAGCAACTCGGCGCCCCGGCGGTCGAGTTCCATGTAGCCCAGCTCGTCGATGCACAAAAGGTCGACGCGGCCGTAGCGGGCGATGGTCTTGGCCAGTTGCTTCTCGTCCGCGGCCTCGACCAGCTCGTTGACGAGCTTGGTGGCCAGCACGTACTTGACCCGGAAGCCGGCCATCGCGGCCTCGGTGCCGAGCGCGATCAGCAGGTGGGACTTGCCGGTGCCGGAGTCGCCGATCAGGCAGAGCGGCAGGCTCTTCTTGATCCACTCGCAGGTCGCGAGGGTGTGGATCGTCGCCGGGTCGATGTTCGGGTTCGCGTCGAAGTCGAACTTCCGCAAGGACTTGTCCCGGGGGAAGCCGGCGGCCTTGATCCGCCGTTCCGAGCGACGCCGAGCCCGGTCGTCGCACTCGGACATCAGCAGCTCGGAGAGGAAACCGAGGTAGGACATCTGCTCGCGGGCGGCGCTTTCGGCGAGCTCGGGGAACTGGGATCGGACCGTGGGCAGCCGCAGCATCCGGCAGGCCTGGTCGATGGCGGCGGTGGCAGCCTGCTCGGTGATTCCTCGCTGGCGGGGGAAGGTCACGGCGTTCTCCTTCAAGGGGCCGGGCGGTCCGGTCGGCGGTGTCGCAGCAGCTGGTCGTAGTGGGCCACCGAGGGCAAGGGCCTCGTGTCGGGCGGCAGCTGGGCCAGGCGCCGCTCGGTCAGCGAGGTCACCGTCGCCCGGTCGGTGGCGGGCAGCCGCGGTTCTGCGGGAGTCCCGGTGTCCGCCTCGGCGGCCTTGCGGGCCTCCAGCGCGACCGCGTCGGCGGTCAGCGCGCCAGATCGGAGGGCGGCGGCGAGGCCGGTGACGAGGTGCTCGTGGGGCAGGTGCCGGCCCAGCAGCAGGACCTCGATCAGCGCACGGGTGCCTTCGCGCTCGCCGTGGGCCTTGCGGACGGCCGCCCACCAGGCGTCATGGACCGGGGTGAAGCGGCCGGCTGAGCGGGCCTGGTCGAGCGCGGTCGCCCCGGGCAGGGCGCCGGGCTTACGGACCAATGCCTCCAGATAGTGGTCCAGGTCGAGCCGGGTGCCGCCCTTGGCGATCAGTCGCTCGTGCCGGGCGATCTCCTCCCGGCCGTCGTAGACGACCAGCTCGGAGGCGTGCAGCATCACCCTCACCGTCCGGCCGATCATCCGCACCGGCACCGAGTAGCGGTTGTTGCGCACCCCGATCTGGCTGTATCGGTCGACCCGCGGAGTGAACAGCCGACCCGTCTCGAACGTCTCCTCCGGCAGCGGCGCCAGCAGCGACCGCTCGGCGGCGAAGTATTCGCCGATGGTGCGGGGCCGGGACCGGATCCGGCGGGCCTCGTCCTCCTCGTCCCACCGGTCGATCATCGCGTTGAGCCCGGCCAGCGTGGCCACTTCCGGGACGGGGACCAGGTGGTTGCGGCGGAACCAGCCGATCTGCCCCTCGACGCCGCCCTTCTCGTGGGCGCCGCCGATGCCGGGCTGGCAGTAGAGGACATCCAGGCCGTAGTGCGAGCGAAACGCGGTCCACCGCTCGGCCTCCACCCGCTGCCGGGAGAAGCCCAGCACCCGGGCGACGGCGGCCCTAAGGTTGTCGTAGCGGACCCTCCCGGTCGGCACCCCGCCCAGCATGTTGAGAGCGTGGACGTGGCCCTCGAAGAACGCCTCCTGCCCGCACGAGGCGAAGATCCGGTGCACCGCCTTGCCGGAGTAGGACAGCCGGAACGCGAACAGGTAGCAGGTCACCAACTCGCCGGCCAGACGCACCGTCACGTCACCGAAGTCGACCTCCGCCTCCGCACCGGGCTTGTGGGTCTGCGGGATGAACGCGTCCACCGCCCCGAGGCCCGCCTGCAGGCGGATCTCCCCGCGGCGCTCGACCACGTAGCCGCGGACCATCTGGTACGAGACCTCGTCGGCGCCGTGCTCGTCCACCAGCCGGTCGAAGATCCGCTTCACCGTGTGCCGCTGCTTGCGCGGGGCGTCCAGATCCGCCCGCAGCATCTGGTCGATCAGCGGCTTGAACGGATCGAGCCGCGTCGCCCTGGGCGCCAGCTTCTTGCGCGGCTCGGGCCATGCCGACTCCAGGGCCTTCTTGACCGTCAGGAAGCCGACGCCGTACTTCCGCATGAGAGCGCGGTTCGACAGCCCGGAACGCGAGTCACGGCGAATCGCCGCGTACAGATCGACCTTGGACTTCGGCAGCACCCGGGCCCCCTCGTCGTGCAGTGCACAACCATGGTCCCGAGGCAAGCACCCAGGTGTTCTCGAAACTCGGCGACATCACTCTCCCGTGGCACGGGGTGCTCTCGCCGCCGAGCGACAGGTGCTCTCACCACTCACGTATAAAGCCA
>NZ_JBSGEL010000166.1:0-3179 GCF_053602875.1 Kitasatospora sp. NPDC004289
TCCGTCTCGACCTTGCGCTGGACCCGCCGGTAGAGCGGGCCGACCAGGGCGAAGACCTCCATCAACCGGGGGGCGAGATCGGGTTCGGGCCGGACCCTACGGGGTCCGGGTGCCACCCCCGTCGGCGTTCACCGGATACCGCGTGGCGGATACGAACGAGTGGACGATAGCCTGCCCCCCCTGGCCCATGATCACGGGCCGGACGGCCGGTGCCGCCGGGCCCGGCGCAATGGGGAGGTTGGGACATGGGGGAGCGCATCCGCGCCCCGCGCCGCGCGGGTGGCGGCAGACGGCTCGCGGCCGCAGCCGCACTGGCGGCGGTGCTGGTCGGCGGTATCGCCGTGCCGTCGCACGCGGAGGGCCCGACGGCCCCGGCCGCGAAGGTCGCCGGTGACGTCACCGGCGACGGCAAGGTGGACGTGGTCACCGCGACCGGGTCGGTGCTGAGCGTGCTGCCGGCCGGCGGTGCGCCCTACGAGGCGGCGGACCGCGGGCCGAGCCCGGTGCCGGACGCCAACGCATGGGGGAACCTGCAGGTCAGCCACCGGGGCAGCGCCACCGGCGGCCGGGTCGACGACCTGTACGTCTTCGACGCCTACAACAGCTCGCTGTACCTGTACCCGAACGACGCCAACTCCGGCGGGAAGCCCGGGTACTTCACGAAGAAGGACAAGGCCGTCAAGGTGGCCAAGCCGGCCACCTGCGCGGCGGGGTCGGACTGCACCGGCTACGACCCGACCTGGAACTCCACCAGCCAGGTGCTGGCCACCGACGGGATCGCGAACAAGGACGGCATGCCCGACCTGATCACGGTCGAGGGCGAGAGCCTCTGGTACTACCCGGGCAAGGCCGGCGGCGCGGTGATCGGCGCCCCGGTCAAGCTCAGTGCGGACGAGGCCTGGCGCTCGACGGTGCTGATGGCCCCGGGCAAGGTCGGCGGCGTCCCCACCCTCTGGGCGGCCCCGGCGAACGGCGCCGTGATCGCCGGTTACCGGCTGGAGTTCGGCCCGGACGGCCTCCCGGTCAAGCGGTTCGCCTCGCCGTTCCCCGCCTTCGAACTGCGGAGCGCCGCGCTGGACTCCGACGGGAACGAGCAGTGCCTCGTCGTGAAGGACGGGATGCGGCAGTGCGGGACCTACCGTTCCACCTTCTGGCGCTTCGCGACCGACGGCACGCTCCGGGCCGGGAACCTCTGCCTGATCCAGCGCGGCGGTGACCTGCTCACCCAGGAGTGCATCGGCGAGCCCGGCCAGCGCTGGAAGCAGGTCGCCGACGGGGGCCTGGCCGCCGCGGACGGCACCTGCCTGACGGTGCTCCCGGGCCGGACCTACGGGACCCGGCCCTGTGACGGTTCGCCGGAGCAGAGCTGGGGCGCTCGGCTGCTGAGCGGGGAGCCCGGACCGAAGCCGTTCCCGGCGCCGCTGGACCTGGTGTCCTTCCGGGCCAAGTCGGACTACGACAGCGAGTACACCGCCGACAGCCGGTTCACCTCGCCGGGCGACCTGGACGGGGACGGGAACCCCGAGCTGGTCACCACGCGGACCGCGCCGCAGGGCCAGGGGGCGGACTGGGTGGTGCGCCGGGGTCTCGACGCGGCCGGCGGAGTCGGCCGGCTCGGCGCGGAGGACGCGCTGGGCGACCTCTCCACCTTCCGGAACCGGATCTCGGACGGCAACCGGCCCGGCTCGCTCCACGTGCTCTACTCGGCGTGCGCGAGTCTGAAGGTGGACCGGTCCGGCAGCCTGGTGCTCACCGAGCTGGCCACCGGCAAGGTGCTCTGGTCGAGCAACACCCCGGGCCACGTCGACGGCCGGATGCTCGTCCGGGCCGACGGCCACCTGGAGCTGATCGGCAACGACCACAGCTCCTACTGGAGCAGCACCGGGCCGATCGGCGCGGGGGCCCACCTGCTCACCGTCCAGGACGACTGCAACGTGGTGCTCCGCAACGTCCAGGCCACGCCGGTCTGGTCGACCCGGACGTACGACCCGGCGCACGAGACCGCCGGGATCCCGCTGCCGGCCGGTCGCCCGCTCAAGGCGGGTGAGCAGGTGGCCGCCGACCGCACGGTGCTGGCCATGGGCACCGACGGGAACCTGGTGCTGACCGACCGTCAGACCTCCTCGGTGCTCTGGACCTCGGGCACCGAGGGCCGCCCCGGTGCGGCCGTGGCCCTGGAGGCGGACGGCAACCTGGTGATCCGGGACGCGGCCGGCGCGCCGCTCTGGTCCAGCGGCACCTGGGGCAACCCCAGCGCCCGGCTGGTCGTCCAGCGCGACGGCGACCTGGTCATGCAGGACGCCGACAGCAAGGTGCTCTGGTCCACCGGCACCCGCTACGGCGGCGTGGAGACCCGGGGCACCGTGATCCCCTCGGGCCGGACGGTGCGGTCGGGCGAGACGGTGGAGTCGAAGGCGGGCCGGCTGGTGATGCAGCCGGACGGGAACCTGGTGCTGTACTCCAAGGCCACCGGCAACGCCCGCTGGTCGACCAGGACCTGGGGCAACCAGGGTGCGGTGGCGACGGTGCAGGGCGACGGCAACCTCGTGGTGAAGGCCGCCGACGGCCGCCCGCTGTGGGGCTCCGGCACCTGGCAGTACCCCAACGCCCGTGCCGTGCTGCAGGACAACCTCGACTTCGCGCTCTACGGCACGGCCGGCTGGTCGGTCTGGTCGACCCGGACGGACAACCGTGAACCGGCCGTGAGCGGCGCGGTGCTGGAGCCGGGTCAGGGGCTGACCAGCGGTCAGGCGCTGGTCAACCTGACGTACGGCCCGTCCGTCCTCACCATGCAGACCGATGGCAACCTGGTCCTGGCCAACGCGGGCCGCGCCCTGTGGTCCAGCCGCACCTGGGGTAACTCCGGTGCCCGGTTCACCCTGCAGCCCGACGGCAACGCGGTGGTCTACGCGGCCGACGGCCGGGCCCTCTGGTCCACCGGGACCTGGGGCCACCAGGGCGCCTACCTCGTCCTGCGAGGTGACGGGAACCTGGTGCTGTACGACGCCGACGGTGTGCAGATCTGGGCCTCCGGGACCCATGTCTAGGGGCTGACGCGCCGTCACTTCCGTGCGGGGGTGGGGGGGGGGGGGGGGGGGGGGGGGGCGAGAGACACCACCCCCCGGGCCACCCCCCCGACGTCCAAAACCGCCAACACGTCGAGGCGGGTGGTGTCGACA
>NZ_JBSGEL010000167.1:0-3109 GCF_053602875.1 Kitasatospora sp. NPDC004289
GCGGCGTGGTGCTTGGAGTGGTGCAGCTCGAGGATCTCGGCGGACATCGCCTTCTCCAGAGCCGAGTAGTCGTACGGAAGATCGGGGAGCGTGTAGGTGCCCATCGGGCCCACCACCTTTTCGGAGCGCTGATCTGTCGTCTACGACCCCAACATCCTTGTCCCGCAAGGGGCAAGGAGAGACGGGCCGGTTCCGACAAAGGTCCGATCCAGGCTAGGTCCGTAGACCTAGCGCCCTTGTTGCACAATCAATGCAAGTACATGAACGAGGGAACAAGGCGGAACCATGTCGGATTCACCCGTGGTGCTGGGCATCGAGTCGTCCTGCGACGAGACCGGCGCCGGACTGGTCCGGGACGGGGTGCTGCTCGGTCAGGCGGTGGCGTCCAGCATGGACGAGCACGCGCGCTTCGGCGGCGTCGTGCCGGAGATCGCCGCGCGGGCGCACGTGCACGCCGTCGCCCCCGTGGTCCGCGAGGCGCTGGACCGGGCCGGGCTGACCCTGGCCGACGTCGGCGCGGTGGCCGTCACCACCGGGCCCGGCCTGTCGGGGGCGCTCCAGGTCGGGGTGGCCGCCGCCAAGTCCTACGCCTTCTCGCTGGGCGTCCCGCTCTACGGGGTGCACCACCTGGCCGGACACGTGGCCGCCGCCACCCTGGACGGCGGACCGCTGCCGGACCCGTGCGTCGTGCTGATCGTCTCCGGCGGCCACACCTCGCTGCTGCTGGTGCGCGACCTGGCCCGCGACCCGATCGTCCACCTCGGGGACACCCTGGACGACGCGGCCGGCGAGTGCTTCGACAAGGTGGCCCGGATCCTCGGCCTGCCCTACCCCGGCGGCCCCGCCATCGACCGCGCGGCCCAGGACGGCAACCCGAACGCCGTCCGCCTTCCCCGCCCGCTCAGCGGGCCGAACGATCCGCCGTACGCCTTCTCCTTCTCCGGCCTCAAGACCGCCGCCGCCCGCTGGGTCGAAGGGCAGCGGGCGGCCGGTGGGGAGCCGCACGTACCCGATGCGGCGGCCGCCCTCCAGGAGGCCATCGCCGACACGCTCACCCGCAAGGCCGTCCGGGCCTGCACCGACCACGGCATCACCACTCTCGTGGTGGTCGGCGGGGTGGCCGCCAACTCCCGCATCCGGGCGCTCACCCAGGAGCGTTGCGCGGCGGCCGGGATCACCCTGCGGGTGCCGCCGCTGCGCCTGTGCACCGACAACGGCGCGATGATCGCCGCCATCGGCGACCTGCTGGTCCGCGCCGGCGCCGAACCCGCCCCGGAAGGACTCTCGATCGACCCCTCCGCCCCGCTGGAGCACGCCGCGCTGAACCCGCTCGCCACCGTCCGGGTCCGATGAGCGCCCTGACGGTGCGTCGGGCGGCCCCGGCGGAGCTCCCCGGTCTGGCGGCCGGGATCCGGTCGGTGTACGCCGCCGCGTTCGGACGCCCGCCCTGGCACGAGCCCGCGCACAAGGCCGACGACTACCTCGACCGCCTCGCCGCGGACGCGGACCGCCCCGGGTTCGGTGCGGCGGTCGCGGTGACCGAGCAGGGCGAACCGGTGGGCTTCGCCACCGCCTGGACCACCCCCGACCCGTTCCCCACCGACCGCTGCTACCCGCTCGCCAGCAGCGGCCTCGGCGACCGACGCACGCGTGAACTCCTGTGCGGCGCGCGGGAGGTGAACGAGCTGGCGGTCCACCCGGAGCAGGCCGGCCGGGGCATCGGACTCGCCTTGCTGCACCAGGTGACGACCCGTCACGACGGCACCGGGGACGGCCGGAGCTGGCTGCTCACCAGCGCCGCCCCGGGCGGACCGCTCGACTTCTACCGGCACCTCGGCTGGCACCCCGTCACCCGCCCGGCGCCCGGCCCCGACGGTCTGGTGGTCCTGCTCCACCCCCACCACCCCGGCGCGGGGGCCGTCACGGATGCCACACCTCCACCAGGAGCGGCGCCATGAGGCCGTGGACACCCACGCCTCCCCGCCGCGGACCCCTTCCAGGAAACCGAGGCCCCACCGTGAACACCACCGCCGACCCGCCCGCGAGAGCCGTCCCGGTCCACACCGTCCTGGAGGTGAACGGCATGGACTGCGGCCGGTGCGAACGGGACGCCAAGGCCGTGCTGAGGTCCGTCGAGGGCGTCACCAAGGTCACCACCGACTTCACCGCGGGCCGGATCACCGTCAGCTCGGTCGGCCCGCCGGACCGGGACGCGCTCTCGGCGGCACTCGCCCCGACCGGACTGACCCTCAGGCGGACCACCCCCGGGCCGAGGTGACCGGGTGCTGGACGGAGGACCCGCCCGACCGGTGAGTCACCGCACCGGCAACACGTCACGCACCTGCCCGACACACGGAGGAGAGACGGTGGTACCGGGGGACGGCGGCGACGTGCTGGCAGCCTGCCGCGAGCTGCTGCGCTCCGGGGGCGGCCGCTGTACGGGGGCCCGGTTGCGGGTCCTCGCCGCGATCCGTGCCCACGGCGGCCACCTGACGGCCGGTGAGATCCACTGCCTGCTCGCCGCCGAGGACGGGTGCGTGAACCTCTCCACGGTCTACCGCTCGGCCGAACGGCTCACCGAGCTCGGCCTGCTGCACGTGGTGCGCGGCCTGGGCGGGGAGCTGACCTACGGCCTGGTCGGCGAGCCCCACCACCACGCCCTGTGTTCCGGGTGCGGCCGGGTCGACGAGGTGCCCCACCACCTGCTGGCCGACGCCCTCCTCGCCGCCGGGTCGGCCATCGGCTTCCGGGCCGATTCGCTGGTGCTGAACGGCCGGTGCGTCAACTGCCCCACCTCGGAGGAGGACTGACGCGGTGGAGGGCGCACGCGGAGCCGGCCCGGCGTCCCGGCGGGCGCCGGTTGGGAAGACGATTCATCAGAGGGAAGCGGTCAACCCGCGCCCCTGACGGGGCCGGCCCCGCGCCAACACTCTGGGGCATGTCCTTCGCTGGTGCAAGTGATGCGCAATAGTGTTGCCCGGGCACGACCACACCCGTCGAAAGGGACCGCACAGCCATGGGTCAGTACACGCTCCCCGATCTTCCGTACGACTACTCGGCTCTGGAGAAGGCGATGTCCGCCGAGATCCTCGAGCTGCACCACTCCAAG
>NZ_JBSGEL010000168.1:0-3079 GCF_053602875.1 Kitasatospora sp. NPDC004289
CCGGGAGCTGACTATGTGGGCGATCATCTCGGCGCTGATCGAGGGTCTGATCCTGGGCGGCATCGCCCGGTTGCTGATTCCCGGGAAGCAGGACAGGCGCTCGCCGGGCTCGGTCTCGGCACCGTGCCCAGCGCTCCCGAAGTCACTGCCACCCCGGAGGAGTTGACGGAGCACCGGATACCGGCGGACGAGAAGGCCCTGCTGGCCCCTGCCGACCGCTGGCGACTGCTGCTCGGCCGCGAGCCGGAGAAGCTGCCGGACGGCGCCCGCCGCTACGCCAACGCCCTGGACCAGCTCTACGGCGCCGGCCGCGGCGAGGGCGCGAACGACCTGCCGGCGGGCGACGGCGGCGGGACCGACCCCTCCTTCCCCACTGCGCGCGAGTGGTCCGAGGAGCTGGCGGCGCTGTTCGGCGCGGAGGTCCGCGAGGAGGTGCTCGGCAGTGCGGCCGAGGCCGGACGGACCGACGTGCTGGCCGAGTTGGACCCGGCCTCGGTCCGGCCCTCGGTGGAGCTGCTGAGCTCGGTGCTCAACCTGGCCGGCGGCATGCCCGAGGCCAGGCTCGCCACGCTCCGGCCGCTGGTGCGCCGTCTGGTGGAGGAGCTCGCCAAGGAGCTGGCCACCCGGCTGCGCCCCGCGCTGCACGGCCTGGCCAACCCCCGCCCGACCCACCGCCCCGGCGGCAGGCTCGACCTGCCGCGCACGCTGCGCGCCAACCTGGCGCACACCCAGCGGCTGGCCGACGGCCGCACCGTCGTCCTCCCCGAGCGGCCGGTCTTCTCCACCCGGGCCCGCAAGGAGGCCGACTGGCGGCTGGTGCTGGTGGTGGACGTCTCCGGCTCGATGGAGGCCTCCGTCATCTGGTCCGCCCTGACCGCCGCCGTGCTGGGCGGGGTGCCGACGCTCTCCACCCACTTCCTGGCCTTCTCCACCGAGATCGCCGACCTCACCGAGCGGGTGGACGACCCGCTCTCCCTCCTGCTGGAGGTCAAGGTCGGCGGCGGCACCCACATCGCCAAGGCGCTGGCCCACGCCCGCTCCCTGGTCACCGTGCCCAGCCGCACCCTGGTGGTCGTGGTCAGCGACTTCGAGGAGGGCGGCTCGGTCGGCGGCCTGCTGGCCGAGGTCCGGGCCCTGGCCTCCTCCGGCGTGCACCTGATGGGCTGTGCGGCGCTGGACGACACCGGCGCCCCGCGCTACTCGGTGCCGATCGCCCGGCAGCTCGTCGCCGCCGGGATGCCGGTGGCCGCCCTCAGTCCCCTCGCCCTGGCCCGCTGGGTCGGCGACCGTCTCCGCGGGGAGCACCGATGACCGCAGCCGACACCACCGCCCTGCCGCCCGCGGCACCGGAGTTGACGGCCTCCGCCGTGGGCGCCCTCACCTCCCGCCTGGCCAAGAAGCTCGACGCCGCCGTGGAGCAGTACGCGAAGCTCCCGGTGGAGCCGGCCGAGGGCGGCGGGGTGACGGTCCGCTGCGGCGAGGACGCGGTGGTGACCCTGGTCCCCGGCCCGGACGGGGTGCTCCGCACGGAGGAGCAGGCGAGCTGCGGCTGCCTGCTCGCGCCGCGCTGCCTGCACCGGGCCGCGCTGCTCCAGCTCTGCCCGCTGGCCGACTCCGCGGCTCCCGAGGCGGCCGAGGCTGCCGAGGCTGCCGCCGGGGCGGAGATCCCCGCCCCGGGGAGCACCGCGGCGGGGACCGGGCCGGCCGCCGAGTCGGCACGACCGTCCACCGAAACCGCGGCACCGGCCGAGCCCGAGGCGCCCGCCCTGGCAACCGCCGCGCAGATCAAGGCGGCTGACTCCCTGTGGGCCGCCGCCGCGGCGGTCCTCGCCGCCGGACTGCCGTCCGCCGGCGCCGTGCCGCAGGCCGAGCTCCTGCGCGCCGCCCACACCGCCCGCCTCGCCGGACTGCTCCGGGCCGAGGCGGCGGCCCTGCGGGTGGTGCGGGGCCTGCGCGGCGCGCGGGCCCGCACCATCAGCCGGCCGCTGGCCGACCTGACCGCGGCGCTGCGCGAACTCCTGCTCACCACCGCCCTGGTGCGCACCGGCCGGGGCGACGCGGCACTGCTCGGAACCGCCCGCCGGGCGTACCAGCCGGGCGGCGCGCTCCGGGTGACCGGGGTGTTCCGCGAGCCGGTGCTGACCGCCACCGGGTACGGCGGCGTGGTCACCCACCTGGTGGACCCGGACGGCCGGTGGTACTCGGTCGCCGATGTCCGCCCGGGCGGACCGGGCCGGGCCCGGGGCGCGGCCACCGCGCCGGTCGCGATCGGAGCGGCCGCCGTGGACCACCGGCAGCTCTCCCACGGCGGCCTGCTGATCTCGGGCGCCACCGTCTCCGCGGACGGCCGGCTCGGCTCCGGCAAGGGCGTCAAGGCCAACGCGGTCCCCGGACTCCCGTGGACGGCGGGCCCGTTGGCCGCCCTCTTCACCCGCCCGCTGTCCGAGGCCGCCGCCGAACGCCTCGGCGACGGCCCGCTCGCCGACCCGGCCGACGACTCCCGCCAGCGCCGGCCCGTCGGCTGCGACGTGATTCTCCTCGGAGCCGTCGGCGACACCGTCCTGGCCCGAGCCGTCGCACCCGTCGGCACGGACCGCACGCGGAGCACCGGTCGCGACGCCGCCTTCGACGACGGAGGCGCCGAACGCTCCACCGGGGACACCGGGGACACCGGGGACGACGCCACGGCGCCCGCCCCGGGCGACCGCGCCTACGGCCCGGTGCTGCGCCTGGCCGCCGCGCACGGGCACCCGGAGTTGTCCCACGTCGAGAACCTGCGCCAACTGGCCGCCCACCCCGGCACCTCGGTCCGGGTCCTCGGCCGGGTCGACCCCGACCGGGTGGCCACCCTGCGGGTGCTGGCGGTGGCCCCGGTACCGGGCGAGGCGCCGGAGCTGACGCTCCGTCTGCCCGCGGCCTGGAACGGCCGGGCCGACCTCGGCTACGACCGCCTGGTCGGTGCGCACTTCCCGCCGTCGGCCGGAGCACCGGTCACCGCCACCGGCCCCGACCCGCTCGGCGACTCGCCGACCATCACCACCACCGCCTCGGGCAGCACCTACTCGCTGCGCGACCCCAG
>NZ_JBSGEL010000169.1:0-3025 GCF_053602875.1 Kitasatospora sp. NPDC004289
CGAGTGCGGCGTTGACCTGCTGGGGCGTCATCGGGGCGTCGGCGGCCCACAGGACGGCCATCACGTCGGCGACGAGCTCGCCGTGCGGGCGCCTGACCTCCGGACTGTCGTGCTCCATGTCGCTCCCGTCCTGCTCCCCCGGCCGCCCGGGTGATCCCGGGCCGGTCACTTAGGTGTGCCTTTCCAAACCTTACGGGCACCGGGGGTGGCCGCCCAACAGTCCCCGTCGGGCGGCTCGCCGACCGCGGGAGGGAGTTGGCCTGCGCACGAGGTTTGTGTCTACATTGATGTAGACAACCGTGGACGGCAGCGCCGCCCCCGAGGAAAGGCGCCTACCCATGCCCGCCCCTGCCCACTTCCTGGCCGTGAACGTCCTGGACGCGAGCTCGCTGCTGGCGGCGTTCGGCGCCCTGGGCATCGCCGTCGTCCTCTTCGCCGAAACCGGCCTGCTGGTCGGCTTCTTCCTGCCCGGCGACTCCCTGCTGTTCACCGCCGGCCTGCTGTGCGTGCCCGGCACCACCGGCACCGTCCACCTGTCGCTGCCGCAGGTCCTGCTCGCGGCCGTGGCCGGCGCCCTGGCGGGTGCCCAGACCGGATTCGTCATCGGCCGCCGCGGCGGCCGGACGCTGCTGGCCCGCTCCAGCAACAGGCGCCTGCACGAGGGCGCGCAGCGAGCCGAGGACCTGCTGAACCGCTACGGCCACGCCAAGGCAATCGTGCTGGCCCGCTTCGTGCCCGTGGTGCGCACTGTCCTCAACCCGCTGGCCGGGGCGCTCGGCGTCCCGGGGCGCACGTTCGCCGTCTGGCAGACACTCGGCGGACTGCTGTGGACGGTCGGACTGGTGCTGGCCGGGTACGCACTCGGCTCCTCGGTCCCCAGCGTCGACCGCTACCTGCTGCCGATCGTGGCCGTCATCGTGGCGGTCTCCCTGACGCCGCTGGCGCTGGAGCTGGTGCGTGCCCGCAAGGCCGGTGCTCGGTGAGCGGGGCCGCGCTCGCCCTCGACGGCTCCCAGATAGACGGGGCCCTGTATCTGGAGGTCACCGAGCTGGCTCACCGCGCGCCCGTCGCGGTCGGCGAGGCGGTCGCCGCCTGGTCCGCCTATGGGCTGGCGGTGTTCGCCGCGCTGATGCTCGCGGGCTGGTGGCGGGCCCGCCGGGCCGGTGCGCCGGTGATGGCAGTCGCGCTCGCCGCTCCGGTGATCGTGGTGGCGGCGTTCGCTGCGGACACCGGGCTGAAGTCGGTGCTGCGCGAGCCTAGGCCCTGCCAGGTGCTGCCCGCGGGGGCGACTCTGGAGGCGTGCCCGGTGGCCGGGGACTGGTCGCTGCCCAGCAATCACACGGTGATCGCCTTCGCGGCCGCCGCTGCCCTGTGGCACTGCGACCGCAGGCTCGGCGCACTGGCTGCCGTTGCGGCGGTGGCGATGGGTCTCTCGCGGGTGCTGGTGGGTGTGCACTACCCGCACGACGTTCTCGCCGGGGCCCTTGTGGGCAGCCTTCTCGGCGTCCTTCTGGCTCGGGCGGCCCGGCTCGGCGCCCCGCTGGTCTCCGCACTCCGTAGCGGACGGCTTCGGCCCCTGGTGAGCACATGACCACCACCCCGGCCCGGCCGCTTTCCTCGCCCGCCGCGCTGCTCGCGCTGGTGCTGTTCGCCACGCTGACCGCCGTCCTCGCCCTGCACGGCTTCGCCCCGCTGGCCGGGGAGCTCCGGATCCACCACTGGGTAACCGAGCACCGCCCCGCCTGGGCGGTGCACCTCGCCGCAGCCGTCACCTTTCTCGGCACCGGCGCCCCGCCCTACCTCGCCGCCCTCGCGGCGGGCCTGCTCCTGGCCCGCCACCGACCGGCCTCGGCCACCCGCCGAGAGCGGCTCGTCCTCGTTCTCGCGCCGCTGCTGGTCCTCGCAGCCGGGCAGCTGGTCCGCAATGGCCTGATGCGCCTGTTCGCCCGGCCCCGGCCACCCGTCGCGGACTGGATCGCCGCCTCCCCCAGTGGCCACGCATACCCCTCCGGACACGCCTTCACCTCCGCCGTCGCCGCCGGCCTGCTCGCCTGGGCGCTGCTGCGCACCACCCGCGCCGGCCACGGCGTCCCGCTCGCGGCAGCCACAGTTGCGACCGCCGCAGCCGTCGGCCTCACTCGGATCTACCTGGGCGTTCACTGGCCCGCCGACGTCCTCGGCGGCTGGCTGCTCGCCGCGCTGTGGCTTGCCCTCCTAATGCCACTTCTCAACCCGGCCACCCCGCCACCCCGGCCCCGCCCCCGGGGCGGGAGCTGTCAGCACGGGCCGCGACTAGACTCCGCCAGCGGTCTACGTTGATGTAGTCACATGTGAGGAAGCGAGGAGTCCGGTGAACGACGCGACGCGACGCCCGGCCGGCGAGCTGGAGGCCGCGGTCATGGCCGCGCTCTGGGCTGCCGAGCGCCCACTGACCCCGACCGAGCTCCAGCAGGCCCTCCCCGCTGGACTGGCCCGCACCACCGTCGCCACGATCCTCGCCCGCCTGCACGACAAGGGCACCGTCCACCGCACCCGGCAGGGCCGCGCGTTCGCCTACCAGCCCGCCGTCGAGGACCTCGCCGCCCTCTCCGCCCGGCGCATGCACAGCGAACTCGACAAAGGCACCGACCGCACCGGCACCCTGGCCCGCTTCATCTCCCAGCTCAGCCCCGACGACGAGGACCTCGTCCGCGCCCTCCTCACCGCCTCCTCCGACCCGCAGGAGCCCCGATGACCTGGGCGGTCTGGGCTCCCCTGCTGGCCCCGTGGCTCATCACCCCGCTCGCACGGCGCCTGGCCGCGCTCCTCGCACCGCGCACCGCCGCACTCCTGCTGACCGTCACGGGCGCACTCGCCGCCGCCCTGTCCAGCGCCGCGCTCGGCCTGCTCGCCCTCAGCGCGCTGCTGCACCTCCCCCTCCTCGCCGCCCTCGGCCACCTCTCCCCGCCCCTGCTGCCGGACGGGCCCGTCACCCTCGCCCTCGGCTGGGCCGCCCTTCCCGCCTGCGCCGCGGCCGGGGCCGCCC
>NZ_JBSGEL010000170.1:0-3023 GCF_053602875.1 Kitasatospora sp. NPDC004289
CGCCCCGGGCGGCGTCCGGCCGCCGCCGGGCGCTGCTGGTCGGCTCGGTGGCCCTGGCGGCGGTGCTGCTGGGCGCGGTCGCGCTCTGGCCGGATCCGGACGAGCCCACCGGTCCGTTCCGGATCGGTTACCGGGACCGGCAGTTGACCATCCCGCCGAACGGCTCCTTCGACTTCGACCTGAACGACGGCACCGTGGTCCCGGCCAGCTCCTCCTCCTGGGCGGTCTCCACCGCGGGCCCGGAGTTCCGGGTGAGCTCCGGCTCGGACGTCTACCTGCCGCACGACGGTGCCCGGCTGACCGTCCTGGCCTGCGTGGCCGGGATCGAGAGCGCACCGGGCACCGGGCCGGTGAAGTTCGAGCAGGTGCCGGCCGGCCGGTCGTTCTGCGTGCGGGACCGGGAGACCGGCTCGGTCGCGGTGCTGCGCACGGTGGCGCTGGGCGACACCGACGGCATGGCCACCTGCTCGGTCACCTACTACCGGCACCAGGGCTGAGGACTATCCTGTCCCGGTCACACCACGAGCGACCGGAGCAGAGCGTGTACTTCACCGACCGAGGCATCGAGGAGCTGCAGAACCGTCGCGGCGAGGAGGAGGTCAGCTTCGAGTGGCTGGCCGACCGGCTGCGCGAGTTCGTCGACCTCAACCCGGACTTCGAGGTCCCGGTCGAGCGGCTGGCCACCTGGCTGGCCCGGCTCGACGACGAGGACGAGGACTGACCCGCGGGTCTCCAGCGGGACCCCTACGGGCCCGGACGGCTACGGCCGTCCGGGCCCGTAGCGCTTCCTCGGGGTGAACCCCGAGAAGCCCCTGAGACCGCCCGGGGCGTCCTTGACTTCACTTCCACGCGATATATCGTGTTGTTCAGGGGGACGCGATACATCGCGTATCCGACAACGGGAGGCGGGACGGAACCATGGGCAAGTGGACGGTCGAGGGGCCGGAGAAGATCAGCTTCGAGGAGCCGGTGAACGTGCTCCAGGTCCGGGTGGTGGCCGGCGCGGTGAACGTGGTCGCCGCCGAGGGCCCGGCCCGCCTGGAGGTCACCGAGCTCGAGGGAGACCCGCTGCTGGTCTCGCTGGAGGACGGCGTCCTCACGGTCACCTACAAGGACCTCTCCTGGAGCGAGCTGACGGAGTCGGCCAAGTCGGTCGAGAAGGTGAAGAGCTTCTTCGAGGGCCTGCGCCGCAAGCGCCGCGCGGTGGTCTCGCTGACCGTCCCGGCCGCCGCCGAGGTGAAGGTCGGCTCGGTCTCCGCCGACACCACCGTCTCCGGCGTGGCCGGCCGGGTCGGCGTGCAGGGCGCCAGCGGCGAGACCACCCTGGTCGGCCTGCGCGGCCGGGCCGACGTGAACTCGGTGACCGGCGACGTCAACGCCCAGTCGGTGGCCGGCGAGCTGAAGGTCCACACCGTCTCCGGGCACCTCACCGTGGTGGCCGGCAGTGGCGAGAAGCTGCACGCCAAGTCGGTCAGCGGCTCCGTCACCCTGGACCTGGACGCCACCACCCCGACCGACCTGCACGTGGCCACGGTCAGCGGCCCGGTCGCCGTCCGGCTGCCCTCGCAGGCCGACGCCAAGGTGGAGGCCGGCACCACCGGCGGCGAACTCTCCAGCACCTTCGAGGAGTTGACCGTCGGCGGCAGCTGGGGCACCCGCAAGCTCTCCGGCCAGCTCGGCTCCGGCACCGGCCGGCTCCAGGTGAACACCGTCTCCGGCGCGGTCACCGTGCTGCGCCGCCCCGAGACCGAGGACGGCCAGGTGCGCTTCACCAAGGAGCTGCCCGCCGCCCCCGCCGACGCCCCGGCCACCGACGACACCGCCCAGGAGGGCTGACATGACCCCCGTCTTCGGCCACGGCCGTCTGCGCCTGTACCTGCTCAAGCTGCTGGACGAGTCCCCGCGCCACGGCTACGAGGTGATCCGCCTGCTGGAGGAGCGCTTCCAGGGCCTGTACGCGCCCTCGGCCGGCACCGTCTACCCCCGGCTGGCCAAGCTGGAGCAGGAGGGCCTGGTCACCCAGAGCACCGAGGGCGGCCGCAAGGTGTACCGGCTGACCGAGGCCGGACGCACCGAGCTGGCGGCCCGTCAGGCCGAGCTGGCCGAGCTGGAGGTGGAGATCCGGGACTCGGTGGCCCAGCTGGCCGGGGCGATCCGCGAGGACGTCCGGGACACCGCCAAGGACCTGCGCGAGGAGATCTGGGGCGCGGCCAAGGGCGCGCCGAAGTCCGCGGGTCCCGACGGGGAGGCCGGCGAGGACGGGCCCCGCACCGACCCGTGGGCCGGGCCCTGGGGCGAGAAGGAGTCCTGGCAGCGCGCCAAGCAGGAGTTCGCCCAGTTCAAGGCCGAGGCCAAGGAGCAGGCCAAGCGCGCCAAGGAGCAGGAACGGGCCGCCAAGCAGCAGGCCAAGGCCGCCGAGGCGGAGGCCCGTCGGCTGCGCGAGGAGGCCAAGGCCTCCCGGACGGCCGCCCAGCAGGAGGCGCTGCGGATCAAGCGCCGGGTCGAGCAGCACGTCAAGGAGGCCGCCTCGCGCGGTGACTGGTCCACCGGCCTGGCCGAGGGCCTGTCCGAGATCACCCGCTCGCTCTCCGGCCTGGCCGACGCCGCCAAGTGGGGCGCCACCTCCGTCGCCGAGGACATCAAGGTCTCCCGGGTCGACTTCGACAAGGACCGGAGCACGGAGCGGACCACCGAGAAGCCCGCCGACCTGCCCGGCTGGGCGGTCACCGACCCGGCCGGCGATCCGGCCCGCGAGCTGGAGCGCCTGCTGGACCGCTTCCGCGACCAGGTCCGCGACGCCGCCCGCGACCACGGCGTCACCCGGGCCGGCCTCGCCGACGCCCAGGCCACCCTGGCGGCCGCCGCCGAACGGCTGCGCCGTCGCGGCTGACCGCCCGGAGGCCCGCCAGGGCGCCCGGAGGGCGGTCAGGGGCGCGAGGAACTGCGCGAGACGGAAGAAGCAGACCCGTGTGCCGGGTACGGAGAGCCACTTGCACGTGAGTGTCCGTACCCGGCACACGGGT
>NZ_JBSGEL010000171.1:0-2974 GCF_053602875.1 Kitasatospora sp. NPDC004289
GTTGCCCCAGGTACGGGAGGACCAGACCGCACCGACCGGGTTGAAGTGCAGCACCAGGTTGCCGTCCGACTGCATCTGCAGCCAGATCGGCGAAGCGGACGGGGTGCTGACCACCTCGCCGCTCTTCACCACGGCACCGGCGAACAGCGCGGTGCCCTGCCGGGCGGCGGCCCGGTTGTCCGTACCGGTGGCCCAGCGGGCGTTGCCCGTCTGGTCGTAGACCACCAGGTTGAGGTCGTCCTGCAGGACCGCGCGCGCGTTGCGGTGGGTCCAGGTGTTGCTGGTCCACAGGGCCCGGCCGTCGGTGGCCCGGACCACGAAGTTGCCGTCCGCCTGCATGACGGCGGTGGCGCCGTTGTTGCCCCACGTGCGGGACGACCAGCGGGCGTTGCCGGTGGCCTTGGAGTACAGCACCAGGTTCCCGTCCGCCTGCATCACCAGCCGGCCGGCCTGCGACTCCACCGTCTCGCCCGACCGCACCGTGCGGCCCGACGGGATCACGGTGCCCCGGGTCTCCACGCCGCCGTACCAGGTGCCGGTGGCCCAGAGCACGCGGCCGTCGACGTCGTAGATCACCAGGTTGCCGTCACGCTGGACGACCAGCCGGGAGCGCAGGTTCTTCCAGGTGTCCGTGGCCCAGACGGCCCGGCCGTCGGCGGCGTAGACCACCAGGTTGCCGTCCTCCTGCAGGGTCGCGACCGCACCGGGGTGGCCCTCGGTACCGGAGCTCCAGAGCGTCCGGGAGGACTGACGGTCGGTCAGCACCAGGTTCCCGTCCGCCTGCATGACCAGCGAGGTGCGGTCCGCCGTCGCCTGCTCGCCGGACTTCAGGGTGCGACCGGCCACCAGCGGGGTGCCGAGGGTCTCGTGCGCCGGGTCGTAGGTCCGGGTGGACCACACGACCTGGCCGGAGGTGTCGCGGAGCACCGCGTTGCAGTCGTCCTGGACGGTCAGCTGCCCGCCCTCGGTGGGGCCGGGGGTCGGGTGCCAGCCGTACCAGTACGGCGTGGCGCCGGTGGTGTCCCGCAGGGCGACCCGGCCGCTCGCGATGGTGAGCCGGCCATCGGGGTGGCCCGGCGTGTTGCTGGACCACAGCACCTTGCCGGTGGCCAGCTCGGTGACCACCGCGCTCCCGTCGGACTGCACCTTCAGGCTGACGCAGGCCGAGTAGTAGACGTCCCAGCGACCCTTGTAGCCGCCCTCACCGAAGCCGTTCCTGGGGTGGTCGAGCTTCCCGAGCGAGACCGGCTCGCCGAAGCGGGGCAGCCCGCCCTCCGGCGCGGCACCCGGTCGGACCACGGTCACCGCGCCCTCGGTGTACGAGCCGCCCATGGCGGCGACCAGCTCGGGGTTGCCGTCACCGTCGAGGTCACCCGGCGAACGGAGGGCCGAGAGGTAGCCGTAGGACTGGTCGGTGCCGCTCACCGGGAGGGGGAAGGTGTCGAGCGGCGCCGGGAACGGGCCGGGCGCGTCGGTGTCCTGCTGCCAGCGTCCCCAACCCTGCCGGGGAGTGCCGTCGCAGGCCTCCAGCGTCGCAGCGGCCGGAGCGGTCAGGTCCGCCGGCGCCGTCAGGCACCGGCCGTCCTCGGCGACCAGTGTGCCGCCGACCTGGAGCCGCCAGCGCTGCGCGGAGGAGCCGTCGCACCCGGCGACGGCCGGGGCGCCCGCTTGGACCGACAGGCAGTTGCCGCGGTCGCGGACCGTCCCGTCCGCACGGAGCTGCCAGAAGGACCGGTCGGTCGTACAGGGGCCGACCTTGGCACCCCGCGTGTAGCAACGGCTGGTCCCGTCGGCGGCACGCTGCGCGCTCGCCATCCGGAAGGCCGTGGCCGGGGTCTGGAGCTTGGCCGCCGGGAGCCCGTCCGCGCCGAACTCCAGCCGGTAGCTGAACAGCTCGGACTCGGACCCCTGCCTGGGCCTGACCCAGAGGGTCGGCACGCCACCGACCTTGCCCGGGGCGAGCAGCACGGTGTCGAGCCAGCCGCTGCCGCCCAGCTGGACGGGGGCGCCGATCACGGCACCCCCGGCCTTGCCCGGGTAGTACCAGAGCCGGCTGCCCTCGACCGTGACCAGGTCGGGCATCCCGTCCTTGTTCGCGATCCCGTCGGTCGCCACCACCCGGGTCGCCGAACTCCAGGTCGGGTCGTAGCCGGTGCAGTCCGCACCCACCGCGCAGGTGGCCGGCTTGGCCACCTTGACGGCCTTGTCCTTCTTCGTGAAGTACCCGGCCCGCCCACCCGAGTCGGCGTCGTTCGGGTACAGGTACAGCGTGCTCGTCTCCGGGCTGAACAGGTACAGGTCCTCCGACCCGTCACCCGTCGCGCTACCGCGGCCGCTGACCTGGAAGGAGTTCCACGTCCTGCCGTCCGGGCTCTGCGCGGCGGTGGACGCGACGTACGGGGCCCCGCCCGCGGGCAGCACGTTCAGGTCCGACAAGTCGGCGGCCCACACGTCGGACCGGCCGTCACCGTTCAGGTCGTCGGCCACCAGGCCGGCCCGGACGGCCGGGTCGGCGGCGTACGCGGGAGCGGCCAGGCCGCCCGCCAGTACCGCAGCCAGGGCGGCCAAAGCTGCTATTCGTCTGCCGCTCGCGCGGCGCGGGGCGCGAAGGCGCTCCCCCATGTTCCGTACCTCCCCATTGCGCCGGGCCCACGGCTCCGGCCGTCCGGCCCGTGATCAAGGGCCAGGGGGGGCAGGCTATCGTCCGCCGGTTCGGTCACGCCACGCGGTATCCGCCTCCGGGGCATGGTCCGGATCCACGCCGCCCGCCGACGGGGACGGGGGCGGCGCCCGGTGGACCGGGTGCCGCCCCCGCGTGGGGTGCTGAGGGACCGTCAGTACTTCAGCGTCTTCCAGTAGGTGTTGCTGGCCCAGAGCGGCTGGACGCCGTCGGCGTCGTAGAGCACCAGGTTGGCGTCGTTCTGCAGCACCAGGTACGCACCCGGGTGACCCCAGGTCCCGGTCGACCACAGAC
>NZ_JBSGEL010000172.1:0-2813 GCF_053602875.1 Kitasatospora sp. NPDC004289
GGTGGCACCCGGACCGTCCGAGGTCCGGGTGCCACCCCCGTCGGCGTCCGTACACCGGCGTCCGTACACCGGGTACCGCGTGGTGGGTACGAACGGGCGGGCGATAGCCTGCCCCCCCTGGCCCGTGACCACGGGCCGGACGGCCGGGCCGAGGGCCCGGCGCCAGGGGAGGTTGGGACATGGGGGAGCGCACTCGCGCCCCGCGCCGCAGAGGCGGCGGCAGACGATTCGCGGCGGCAGCCGCGCTGGCGGCGGTGGTGCTCGGCGGTCTCGCCGTGCCCGCGCACGCCGCAGGACCGGCCGCGCCCGTGACGGCGGCCGGGGTGCTCAACGACCTGACCGGCGACGGCAGGGCCGACCTGCTGTCGACGGGTGGGGCGGACCTGGCGGTGCTTCCGGCCGGCGGTGCGCCGTACCCGGCGTCCACGGCGGCGCAGAGCCCGCTGGGTGGGTCGTGGCAGGAGTACCAGGTCAGCAGCCGGGGCAGCGCGACGGGTACGAAGACGGACGACCTGTACGCCTTCACCAACGCCTCGGACGCGCTGTACCTGTACCCGAACGACGCCAACTCCGGTGGCAGGCCCGGGTACTTCACGAAGAAGGACAAGGCCGTCAAGGTGGCCAAGCCGGCCACCTGCGCGGCGGGTGCGGACTGCACCGGCTACGACCCGACCTGGAACTCGGCGACCCAGGTGCTGGCCACCGACGGAATCGCGAACAAGGACGGGATGCCCGACCTGGTCACCGTCGAGGGCGGCCGGCTCTGGTACTACCCGGGCAAGGCCGGGGGTGCCGTGATCGGCGCCCCCGTCCAGCTGGGCGGCACCGGCGCCTGGGGCGGCCTCGCGCTGATGGCGCCGGGCAAGGTCGACGGCGTGCCGACGCTCTGGGCCGAGGTCGCCAGCCAGCGCGTGACGGTCAGCTACCCCTTGGAGTTCGGCCCGGACGGTCTGCCGGTGCGGCGACTGTCCCCGCCGGACGCGGCCTTCCGGCTGCAGAGCGGCCAGCCGGCCCCCGACGGGACCTGGCGCTGCCTGTACGACACCGGCCTCGAGTCCTGTGAAGACACCGATGGGGAGTGGCTGCGCGGATCGGACGGCACCCTGCGCCGGATGGACTACTGCCTGACGGCCGCGCTGGACATCGGCAAGGTCCGCACCGCGGCCTGCACCGGCGAGGCCGCCCAGAAGTGGACCTCGGTCGCCGACAGCCTGGTCGCCTCGGACGGCCGGTGCCTGGCCAACCAGGCGGACCGGACGGTGGGCCTGGCCCCGTGCGCGCAGTCCCCCCGGCAGAGCTGGGGCTCCGGACCGCAGACGCCTGCCGGACCGGAGCCGCTCCCGGCGGCGGTCGACCTGCTCACCGTGCCGGCCCCGGTCAGCTTCGATCCGGGCTACGTCTCCGTGCCGCTCGACTACCGCACGCAGGGCGACCTGGACGGTGACGGCCGTCCGGAGCTGATCACGCGTCACTCCCGGTACACCTACGGCGGCACCCTGGTCGTCGTGCACAAGGGCGTCGCACCGGCCGGCGGGCTGGCCCGGTTCGGCGAGGCCACCTCGGTCGGTGACATCCAGCAGCCGGTGCGCCGTGTGAACGGACACGGGCTGGTGAACGCCGACGTCCTCTACTCGGCCTGCGTCAGCCTGAAGGTGCAGTCCGACGGGAGCGCGGTGGTGACCCAGCTGGCCACCGGCAAGGTGCTCTGGTCCAGCAACACCCCGGGCCACCCGCTGGGCTCCCTGACCATGGAGGGGACGGGGCGGCTCGCCCTGGCCCGGCACTACGACGATCCGTACTGGTCGCCCCCGGGCGTGGCCGTCGGCGGGTCGGGCACCGTACTGTCCGTGCAGGACGACTGCAACGTGGTGCTCCGGGACGGCAAGGGCGCGGTGCTCTGGTCGACGCGGACGTACGACCCCGCGCGCGAGCTGCTGGGCACCGCCGTGCCGGCCGGGACCCGGTTGGCGAACGGCCAGGAGGTGGTGGCCGGCCAGGTCCTGCTGAAGATGGCCACCAGCGGGAACCTGAACCTGATCGACCGTCAGACCTCGCGGGTGCTCTGGACCTCGGGCAACACCCCGTTCCTCCCGGCGCCCCCGGACGCCGGGGTGGACGGTGCCCTCCAGCCGGACGGCAACCTGGTGATCCGGAACAAGGACGGCAACCCGGTCTGGTCCAGCGGGACCTGGGGCACCCAGGGTGCCCGCCTGGTGGTCCAGTCGGACGGCAACCTGGTGATCTACGACGCGGACGGCAGGCCGGTCTGGTCCACGGGCACCTGGTTCGGCGGCGTGGACACCCTGGGCCACCCGCTCTGCTCGGGCTGCCTGCTGATCCCGTACGAGACCGTCGAGTCCAAGGCCGGCCGGCTGGTGATGCAGCAGGACGGGAACCTGGTGCTGTACTCCAAGGCCACCGGCAACGCCCGCTGGTCCAGCGGGACCTGGGGCCACCCGGGCGCGACGGCCTTCATGCAGGGCGACGGGAACCTGGTGGTCCGGGCGTCGGACGGCACGGCGCTCTGGGCCAGCGGCACCTGGGGCCGGGGCAACGCGCGCGCGGTGCTCCAGGACGACCTCAACCTGGTGGTCTACGACCCCGCCGGCCGGGCCCTGTGGGCCACCGGCACGGACAACCGGGTGGCGGCCCGCCGCGGCACCGCGCTGTTCGCCGGTGCCGTGGTGAAGAGCGGCGAGGAGGTGCACACCCCGATCACTTCGCCGATCTGGCTGCAGATGCAGTCGGACGGCAACCTGGTGCTGCACTTCAACCCGGTCGGTGCGGTCTGGTCCTCCCGTACCTGGGGCAAC
>NZ_JBSGEL010000173.1:0-2691 GCF_053602875.1 Kitasatospora sp. NPDC004289
GGCGTCCTGGACGGCGGCCCCTGCCAGGAGCCCAAGGGCCTCGGTTCGGGTGAGCCGCCACCAACACGCCCGTGCTGCCCGGCCTGGTCCGGCGGCTGCGCGGCCAGCTGCCCGAGGTCCCGCTGACCGTCAGCAGCGTCTACGCCTCGTCCGCCATCGTGGACCTGCTGGAGCACGAGGAGATCGACGCCGCGCTGGCCGTCGACTACCCCGGTCAGGAGCTCCCGCACTCCGCCGCCGTCGAGCACCGCGGCATCATCACCGAACCGGTCTTCCTGGCCCTCCCCGCCGGGCACCGGCTGCGTCACCGGGCCGAGGTCTCCCTCGCCGAGCTCGCCGACGAGGCCTGGTTCCTCACCCCGGACGACGGGGCCGGCTGGCCCGGCTTCTTCCACGCCGCCTGTGCGGCGGCCGGCTTCACCCCGGCGGTGGTGCACGAGTTCCTCGGTGACCAGGTGCAGCTCCAGCGGATGATCGCCGAGGGCCTGGGCGTCTCCGTCGTGCAGGCCACCATCCAGCCGATCCCCGGGGTGATCGTGAAGCCGCTGACCGGCACCCCGCTGTGGACCAGGTACCTGCTGGTCTGGCGCCGGGACGGCCGGGCCGGGGAGGTGGCCGAGACCCTCTACCGCTCGGCCGTGGAGTCCTACCGGGAGCTGATCAGCCGGGCCCCGCACTTCCAGACCTGGATGGCGCGGACCTACGGCTGAGCAGGGCCGGAGGCCGACGAGGGGAGGGCCGGGGCGGCCCGGAAGGCGGGGATCCGCCCAGCCGGCGCGGCCCGGAAGGAGGGGCTCCGCCCATTAAATAGGTACCCGTGACTTGGGCACCCCCGGTTGATCCGGTGCCGGGTTCGGGCGAGGCTGTCCGGCAGGAGGCCCGCCCCACACGCCTTCAGGAGTCGCAGATGATCGCCATCGACCAGACCGCCCCCGACCTCGCGGTACGCGAGGGATCGGCAGCGTGCGCCATGCCGGCCGATCCCGCCGCCGTCCCGGCCCTGAGGCACTTCGCCCAGGTGCTGGCCCGGCAGTGGGGGGTGCCCGACAGCGTCGAGGAGGCCCTCGCGCTGATCGTGACCGAGCTGGTGGCCAAC
This sequence comes from Kitasatospora sp. NPDC004289, assembly GCF_053602875.1. Classification (NCBI taxonomy): domain Bacteria; kingdom Bacillati; phylum Actinomycetota; class Actinomycetes; order Kitasatosporales; family Streptomycetaceae; genus Kitasatospora; species Kitasatospora sp. NPDC004289. Next base: position 1,097 of record NZ_JBSGEL010000173.1, read on the forward strand.
GCGGTGCGGCACAGCGGGAGCCCCGAGGTGGCCGTACTGCTCGCCAGCGACGGCCTCACCGTGGTCGTCCAGGTGCGGGACAACGGCCACTGGCGCCCGCAGGCCACCACCGGCCCCGAGGACTGCACCGGCCGCGGCCTGATGCTGGTCGAGGCCTACGCGGCCGGCTGCACCATCCGGCGCACCGCCACCGGTACCCAGGTGACGGCCGAGCTGCTGGTGCCCGAGGCCGCGTGAGCACGTCACCGCCGCGTGCGACGCTGCCGGGATGAGATCACGCGCCGAGGGCATGTGGTGGGGCACGACGATCGAGGCCCCCGACCCCTCCGCGCCGGCACGGTTCTACGTCGACCTGCTGGGCGGGCACCTCGGCCACGAGGAACCCGGCACCGCCGTGGCCGGCCGCACCTCCGGGTCGGCTGACCGCCGGGCCCGCTGATTCTCCGGGCCGGCCACACCTCCGGGCCGACTGAACCGCCGGGTCGGCTGACCACCGCGCCGGTGGTACGGGAAGGCCCCGCCGGACGGCCCCGCCGTTTGCCCCCTGACCTGCGCCGATCTAGCGTGGCCAGGACAGGGAAGGTGATCGCGTGGCAGCAGGCCCCGGGCGACCGGCCCCCGGCAGGAGCTTCGAGTTCGTCGGCCGTCAGCGGGAGCTCGGGCTCCTGCTGGCGGCCGTGCGGCACCCGCCCGCCGTGGTCCTGGTCGAGGGGGAGGCCGGGATCGGGAAGTCCCGGCTGGTCCACGAGGCCGCGCTCGCCCTGACCGCCGAGGGCCACCGGGTGCTCACCGGCCACTGCCACCCGCTGCGCGAGCCCTTCCCCTACGGCCCGGTGATGGACGCGCTGCGCAAGGGCGGCCGCTGGCTCCCCGCCGAGGGCGTCCCACCCACCGCCGGTGCCCTCGCCCCGCTGCTGCCCGACCTCGCCGACCGCCTGCCCTCCCCGCCGCCCCGGGCCCGCGACGCCCAGGCCGAGCGGTACCAACTCGTCCACGGCGTACGGGCGTTCCTCTCCGCGATCGGCCCGGCCGTGCTGGTGGTCGAGGACCTGCACTGGGTCGACGAGGCCACCCGGGAGCTCCTGCTGCTGCTCGCCCGCGACCTGCCCGAGCGGCTCGGCCTGGTCGGCACGTACCGGGCCGAGGACCTGCCGCCCCGCACCCCGGTCCTCGGCGCCGCCTACCGGCGCCCGCCCGGCACCAGCGGCGCCGTCATCCGGCTCGCCCCGCTCTCCGAGGCGGCGATCGGCGAACTGGCCGCCGCCGCCCTCGGCGGGCAGGCCACCCCCGACCTGACCGCCGCCCTCTACCAGCGCAGCGAGGGCCTGCCGCTGGTCGCCGAGGAGGACCTGATCACCCTGGCCGAGCAGAGCCTGCACGGCCGGGCGGCCGAGGCCGCCGCCCACCTGGCCCACGCCGAGGTGCCCCGGGGCCTGCGCGAAGCCGTCACCGAACGCCTGGCCACCCTCTCCGAGACCGGCGCCGCCGTGGTGGACGCGGCTGACCGAACGGCACGTAGCCGCCCGAGGGGAGCAGCCGCAGCTGGACGGCGACCAGGGTGATGAGCCCGATCGCGACCACGAAGGCGGGCAGGG
>NZ_JBSGEL010000174.1:0-2363 GCF_053602875.1 Kitasatospora sp. NPDC004289
TTCACCTCGCCCGACTATCTGGTGCATGAGCTGCGTGAGCTGGAGGGTGGTCCGGAGGGCCATCTGGAGCTGTGTCGCGGGTGGTGGCGAGGGCGTGTTCGGCGGTGGTGATGGCGTCGTCGAAGTGCCGGCGCAGCAACAGGAACTGGTAGAGGTAGAAGGCCAGGTCGGTGGTGGTGCGGGGGTGTTGGTTGATGGTTGCGATGAGGGTGGGGTGTTCGGCATCGAGCCAGGCCAGGGCTTGGTCGCGGTTGTCGAAGTGGGTGGGGGCGGGGCTATCGGGGAGGGCCCTGAGGTGGTCGTCGGCGGCGTCAGCGAGGACGGTGTAGTGCTCCAGCAGCCGATCGAGGGCGTCTTGGTCTTCCGCGGTACGGGGGGTGGTGAGTTCGGCGGTGTAGCGGCGGATGAGGTCGTGGCTGCGCCAGCGGCCGGAGCCGGTGGGCTGTTCGGTGGGCTGTTCGGTGAGCAGGCCGGCGGCTGTGATGGCGGCGAGGGTACGGCGGGTCTCGCGCACGGGCTGGCCGGTGAGGGCGGCGGCGCTTTCGGTGCTCAGGTCGGGCCCGGCGCTGAGGCCGAGCAGGCGAAAGACCCTGGCGGGCTCCGCGGCCAGGCGGCGGTGGGAGAGGTCGAAGGCCGCCCTGACGGCCAATGACTGGCCGTCGGGGTGGTGGAACTGCAGGGCGTCCAGGGCGTGGGCGAGGTCGTCGGCGAGGGTGGCCGGCGGCAGCCCGGGATCTGAGGTCAGCAGGGCGGCGGCGATCTGCAGGGCCAACGGCAGACGCCCGCAGTGCGCCACAACCTGGGCCAGCGCGTCCGGGTCGGCCGTGAGGCGCATGTCCCCAGGCAGCGCCAGGTTCACGGCGTCACGGATCAGCTGCGCGGCGGCCGTCGGGTCGAGTTCGTCCAGGCGCAGGAACTGGGCCGGGAGGGTGGGGAAGGTGTCGCGGGAGGTGATCAGCAGGCGGTGCGAGCGGTGCGCGGGGACCAGGTGGGTGAGCTGGCCGACACTGGAGGCGTCGTCGGCGACGATCAGCACCGCCCCGTCCCGTTCGGCGCGGTGGGCGAGTTCGGAGCGGTACAGCGCCGCCAGCTCCTCCACCTCGCCGGGCAGGTCCTCACCCCGCACACCCAGCTGACGCAGCAGCACACCCAACGCCCGCTCCGCACTGAGCGGGCCGGTGGGGTCGTAGCCGCGCAGGGTCACGTACAGCACACCGCCGGGGAACAGGCCCCGGCCGGCCGCCACGTGTGCGGTGTGCAGGGCCAGGGCGGTCTTGCCGATGCCGGCCAGTCCCGCCACCGCCGACACCACCACCGGCACCGAACCAGCCGAAGCCGCCGCCGAGCCGTTCGTAGGCGGCACAGGTGTCCCCGGAGAGAGGGCGGCGAGCAGTTCGTCGACCTGCGCCTGCCGTCCGACGAGGTGCGCCGGTCCGGCCGGCGCTGCGGAGGGGGCCAGCGGCAGGTGCGGGGGCGCCTGCAGGTAGGTGTTGTTCGTGGTGTTGTGCTGGTCGCGGCCGACCTGGGTGATCTTGGCATGGCCGGAGGCGGTGACGTTCTGGTCGACGTTCGTCGAGCTGGCCTCGCCGTTTTCGGTCATGGAGTGGGCGGCGGGGTGGTGTGCTGGTCGCCGGCGACCTGGTCGACCTGGCCGTCGCCAGAGGCCGTGGCGTCCTGGTGGATCGTCTCCGATGCGGGAGCAGCGCTGGGTGTGGACGGTGCCGGGCTGTTCTGGCTGCCACCGGTCTGGTTGATCTTTCCCTTTCCGGTGGCTTTCGCGGTCTGCTTGACCGTCCGGCGTGCCGGTACCGGCGGTACGACCGGTGCCGGGGGAGCCGCTGGCGCAGGAGGGGAGGTGGGCTGGCCGGCCCACCAACCACCCGCTGCGATGACGGCGGTCGCCGCGACGGTGGCGAAGGCGGCCGCCAGCGCCCAGCGGTTCGTCTCGTCCTTCGGCAGCCAGCCGAACGACGCCGACCTGGCCAGCCAGAGACACAGCACGAACGCCGCCACCGCGGCAAGAACGGTCACTGCCCAACGAACCGGACGAGACACTCCGGACCCCTCCCATGAACACACCGCCTCAGACCCCCCGAAGCAGCAGCGCGGACTCTACTCCTCGATCACGCACAGCAGCCATCCCAACACGCCAGTAACTATCGGCGAATCAGGCAGAGCTGGGGACGCTCCAGAAAAGGCATGCACCTGCCATACCAGGCCAGACGCCGAGCTGCCCAGGTGATCCAAGGGACTCCAGCGTTCCACCGGTATGAGGTCCCGCTGGTTCTGATTTTTGATCTTGATTTTTAGGTGTGTTTTGCGGGTTGAGTGAGAGGTCGTCAGGGCTGCTTGGCGTTGTCTGG
>NZ_JBSGEL010000175.1:0-2315 GCF_053602875.1 Kitasatospora sp. NPDC004289
GAACTCGCCGACGGCGTCGCGGTGTTGCTGGTCACCCACCACACCGACCTGGCGCTGGACGTGGCCGACCGGGTGGTGGTCCTGGAGGACGGCCGCGGGGGCGGCGGCTGCCGCCGCGACCACCACGCCGCGGGCCGGGGCACCACCGGGCCCTCGCCGATCCTGACCGTCCGCGCGCGACGCTGTGTCATGGTCCCGGCCTCCTCAACCGAGCAGGTACTCGGCCGCGTTGGTGTGCCGGGCGCCGACCAGCCAGCCCGTGTGCGGGCCGCCGTCGTTGCGGCTGACCACGGTGGAGTTTGAGCTCGCGTGCACACCGCGCTGCGGGGCGGCCTGGGCCGGGGAGCTCAGGAGGGGGAGGGCGAGGGCGGCGGTGCCGAGCACCGCGAGGAGGCGCTGGAGGGAGGTCATGCCGGGCCCAACGCGCGGACTGACGAGGCGTCACCCCGGCTACGCCGCACGGGCCGTGCGTGCACTGCGCCAACCGGGTGGCATCGCACCCGAAGGTGTTCGCCGTTCGGCTGAACGAGGGACGAGGCGTGACCCCGGCGCTGCTCCGTTTGCCATGATCGGCCCCATGCGAACTTTCGGTAAGGCGTTCGGCGCCTTCATTGCGGCATGCGCTCTCTCGGTCCTCCCCACCGCGGCCTTCGCGAGCAACGCGACCGGCCAGTCCGGCAGCGGGAACGTCGGCATCGGCCAGGGCTCCAAGGCCGACAACGGCGGGGTCTCCTCCAACTACGCCAACGTCACCTCGGTGACCGCGGCCGACTCCAACGTCGGCAACACCCTCGACCTCTGGCCGGGCGCGGTCCTGGTCGTCCCGACCGCCCACTGACGCACGCACCGTCGGCGGACCCCGGCCGGAGCGCTACGGCCGGGGTCCGCCCTCCGAACGATTGGACTGCGGCGGACCGGTGAACGCGGAGACCATCCTCCTGTCGGTGTTCACGCCCGAGGGCCGGGAGGACCCCTACCCGGCCCTGGCCCGCCTGCGGGAGACCGAGCCGGTGTGCTTCAGCCCGACGGTCGGTTCCTACTTCCTGACGGCGTTCGACGACTGCCGGTCGGTCCTGGCCGACCCGGACTTCCTGGTCCCCGACCGGGACTGGTGCGAGCGGCGGATCCCGGACGGCGCCGGACGCCCCTCCGCCGACTTCTTCTACTCCTCGATGCTGGCCACCGACCACGCCGCCCACGACCGGCTGCGCCGGCTGGTGGTGCGCGAACTGAGCGTCCGCCGGGTCGCGGCCCTGGCGGCCGGGGTCGAGGAACTCTGCGCCGAGGCGCTCGACCGCTTCGCCGCGGCCGCCGACGGCACGGCCGCCGACTTCCACGAACTGGTCGCGGCTCCGCTGCCGGTCGCGGTCGTCGGCGAGCTGATCGGCGTGCCGCCCGGGGACCGGGAGCGGCTGCGGGCGCTCGGCGACGACACCTGCCGCCTGCTGGAACCCGTCCGTACCCCCGAGGACTGGGACCGCGCCGACCACGGTGTGACCGGGCTGCGGGAGTACTTCGCCGGACTGCTGCGCGAACGCCGCGCCCGCCCCACCGAGGACCTCGCCTCCGCGCTGGCGGCGCAGCCTCCGGACGGCGGCGGGCTGACGGAGCGTGAACTGGTGGACGTGCTGGTCCTGGTGTTCGCCGCCGGGTTCGAGACCACCGTCGGGATGCTCGGCCAGGCGGTGCACGCCCTGCTCGCCCACCCCGGGCAGTGGGAGCTGCTGCGCCGGCGCCCCGACCTGGTGCCGGCCGCGCTGGAGGAGTCGCTGCGCTGGGACGGGCCCGTCCCGATGACCGAGCGGATCGCCTCACGGCCGGTCGAGCTCGGCGGGGTGAGCGTCCCGGCCGGCGCCAGTGTGATCACCGTGATGGCCGCCGCGCACCGCGACCCGGCCTGCTTCACCGACCCGGACGCCTTCCGGGTCGAGCGGACCGACGGCCGGGTGCTGAGCTTCAGCGCCGGCGCGCACTACTGCGTGGGGGCCGCCCTGGCCCGCCTGGAGGGCGCCGCCCTGCTGCGCCAACTCCTGGACCGCTTCCCCGGCCTGAGGCCGGCCGGACCGCCGGTCCGCCGCACCGGGGACGGGCTGCGCGGCTTCCTGCGGCTGCCGCTGGCCACCTGACCTCCCCCTTCGATCCGAACTCCGCTCCCGGAGGAGCCCACCCGTGTACTTCCTGCAGCGCGAACGCGCCGCCCTCCAAGCCCACCTTCCCGGTCTGGACGCCGCCCTGGCGGCCCAGCCCCTGGAGCGCCTGGAGAGCGCCGACGCCCTCCGCGGTCGCGGCACCATCCGCCCCGTCCTCCCCCGCCG
>NZ_JBSGEL010000176.1:0-2275 GCF_053602875.1 Kitasatospora sp. NPDC004289
TCGACGCCCTCACCGAAGCCGCCGACATCTACCGCGAGCTGGGTGACCAGCACAGCGAAGCCATGGCGTTGAACAACCTCGGCGGCGCCCTGCAGGAGGTACGCAGATTCCAGGAGGCCATCGACGCCCTCACCGAAGCCGCCGACATCTACCGCGAGCTGGGTGACCAGCACAGCGAAGCCATGGCGTTGAACAACCTCGGCCTCGCCCTGCAGCAGGTACGCAGATTCCAGGAGGCCATCGACGCCCTCACCCATGCCGCCGACACCTTCCACGAGCTGGGTGACCAGCACAGCGAAGGTACGGCGTTGAACAACCTCGGCCTCGCCCTGCAGGAGGTGCGCAGATTCCAGGAGGCCATCGACGCCCACACCCACGCCGCCGCTACTTTCCGCGAGCTCGGCGACCAGCACAGCGAAGCCATCGCGCGGCGGAATCTCAATAGCGCACTTGAGGAGGCCAGGCTGCAGAAGGGTTAGTGGCGTGGTGTGTGGGGTCGGTGGCGGCGCTAGTAAACCGCAGAGGCCCGGTGTCGCAGACTTGGGTCTACTCGCGCTCGTACAATTCGGCTTCTTGGGTGGCCTCTTAGACCTGCTCGACATTCATTCCTGGGGCCCTGCGGCGGACGACCTCACGCTGATTTGAGCGACTGTTCACGTGAATTCCTTTCCACTTCGTCAGCGAGGGGTGTTTTACCAGCCTGCTCCATAATGCGCAAAGGGCCCCGCAAAATCTGCTTCGCGGGGCCCTTCGGTTGCTCGGTTCTCTGTTCGGTCAGCGGCTGTTCCGGGCCTTTTCGGCGTGGATGAGCCGGAGTTCCCACCACGGGTCGTCCGGTGTCTTCCGCTTGGCCTGGCGCAGTTCGCGGGCGGTGGGCGGGGTCAGGACGAGGGGGTCGCGGCCGCCTGTGTAGCGCTTGTAGTTGCACTGGGGGCACTCGGCGGTGTCCGGGGGTACTTCCTTGCTGGGTTCGAGCGGGTTGCCGTGTGCGCCGCCGAGGGGGCCCTTGCAGGTGTAGCAGGGCCAGCGGCGAGCGTGGGCGGCGCGGGCGGCCTGGAGCTGCTTCTCCTTCTCGGCGTCGGCCTTGGCGTCTTCGCAGTCGGCGCAGAGCTTGGTGCCGTCGCTGGCGCGGGGTTTGTAGTCGTACTCGTTCTCGTGGCGGTTGCAGCCTGGGCAGCGGGTGGCGTCGAGGCGGGCCTGCTCGGCGTCTTCGGCGGCCTGCTTCTCGGCGGCCAGGCGCGCTTGGGTGCGGGTGGTGTACTCGGTGTTGGCGAGCGCGTCGGGCAGGGTCTGCCAGTCCTGGCTGCCGAAGCGCCACCAGATCGGGGCGTGCGGGCCACGCGCCAGGAGCGTGCTGAGGTGGCAGTACATGATCGGGATGCTGCCGGTGAAGTCGAAGGGGTTGTCTGCCCAGCGGTCGTTGCTGGTGGGCTTCCAGTGCTGCTGGGTGAGGTTCATGACCTTGTTGGCGAGGTTGTTCACGCCGAGTGCGCCGGCTCCGCCGAGGACCAGGGCGATCGGGGGCAGGGAGGCGGTGCTGGCGCCTGGGTAGCGGCGGCGCCAGACGGGGAGCTTGTCGGCCTGGCCGAAGTGCTGCACGCCCTCGGGCTTGGGCGCGTTGTAGGTCAGGGTGCAGTACTCGGCGTACCGGTCGATCTTCTCGGCGATGAACTCCGGGGTCTCGTGGTGGAGGTCGACCTCGACCACGAGCAGCGGGACGCCGTCTTGGGGGGCGGTGAGGACGGCGTCGGCGAAGATGCCGCGGTCGCCGGGCAGTGGGTGGGGGGCTTCGGTGACCCAGTCGGCGATGGTGCCGATCGGCTCGCCGGGGGTGACCGGGCTGGTGAAGGTCATGATGACATTGTTGACGGCCATGGCGTGCGGGGCGCCGCTGGCGCGGCCGACGGAGCGGGCCCGGCCGCCGACCTTCCGCGAGGACGGCAACGTGCTCTTCGCGGCGTCCAGGCCGAGGTCGGTCAGCCCCCAGATCACCTCGCCCGCGCCGACCGGCCGCACCGGCTGGCGCTTCGGCTTGCCCTTGAGCGGGCTCGGCTTCGGCGCGGCGGGGCAGGCCGTGACCCGGTCCTCCACGGGCGGCAGGCCGGAGGTGGTGCCGCGCTTCTCGGCCAGCTTGTTGTCGAGGAGGTCGCGCAGCCCGCCCGCGACCGTGTTTCGCTGCTTGGCTTTATACGTGAGTGGTGAGAGCACCTGTCGCTCGGCGGCGAGAGCACCCCGTGCCACGGGAGAGTGATGTCGCCGAGTTTCGAGAACACCT
>NZ_JBSGEL010000177.1:0-2240 GCF_053602875.1 Kitasatospora sp. NPDC004289
CCCGCTGGTGGGCCGCCCGCCGGGGCGGATCGCGCCGCCTGGGCCCGCAGCGGGCCGGGGTGGACCTGGCGCTGGTGGCGGTCGCGGTGCTGGGTGTTCTCCAACTGCGCCACTACGACGGGCTGGTGGCCCGCCGGGCGGTGGCCGGCTTCGGCGCGGCGGTCGACCCGGTGCTGGTCCTCGCGCCCATGGCGACGGCGGTGGCCGGAGCGGTGCTGACGCTGCGCCTGTTCCCGCTCGCCGGGCGGCTGCTGGAGCGGACCGCCCGCCGCAGCCGGGGCCTGGTACTGCCGCTCGGCGCCTGGCAGTTGAGCCGGGAGAGCGGACGTCAGGCCGTGCCGGTGCTGGCCACCGTGCTCGCGGTGGCCAGCGGCAGTCTGGCGGCCGGGGTGCTGGGCGGACTGTCCGCCGGGGACCGGGACCGGGCCGCCTTCGCGGTCGGCGCCGACCTGCGCCTGACCGGGGTCTCCGGCCCGGTGGCGCAGCGTCAGGCGGCACTGACCGCGCTCCCCGGCGTCACCGGCCTGACCCCGGTCGCCGAGTCCCGGGCCTTCGTGGGCGGCACGGTCGTGCAGACCGTCGCCGTCGACACCGCCGCCGCGAGTGCCCACGGACTGCCGCTGCTCCGCGCCGACCAGGCGGACCGGCCGGCGGCCGAGCTGCTCGCCCCGCTGACGTCCGTGCCGACCGCAGGACTGCCGGTGCCGGGCCGCCCCACCGCGCTGGAGGTGACCGCGCAGGCCGCCGCGGACCGCCCGCTCGCGGGGGCCGAGCTGTACCTCTGGGTCCAGGACGCCCGCGGCCTGACGGAGCGTCTGGCCGCCCCGCTGCCCGCCGACGGCCGCCCGCACGTCCTCGCCTTCCCGCTGGGCGACACCGACCGCAGGGCCCACCCCCTGACGGTCAGTAGGCTCGGCGTCCACTTCCCGGCGGGACTGACCCAGCGGACCACCCTGGACCTGCGACTGCCCCGGATCGGCGCGGTCGGCCCCGGAGGCAGTACCGGGCTCGCGCTCCCGGACGGCCACCGCTGGTACCGCTCCGGCACGGCCTTCGCCGAGCCGGCCGCGATCGGCTGCCCGGCTGCGGAGGGGGGCGTCAGCAAGTACTCGGTCGGCTTCCCGGAGGACGCGTGGGCCACTGCCTGCAGTTGGCAAGGCGGAGGCCAGGGCGGCGAGCTGCTCCGTGCGGTGCTGCGCTCCCAGGAGCCCTCCGACCGGGCCGACCCCGCCACCCTGGACGCGGTGTTCGTGGCGTTGCCCGGGACCGGCGCCACCACACCCGCGCCGTCCGTACTGCCCGGGGTGGCGGACCGGGCGCTGCTCGCCGCGCTGGGGGCGGCCGTCGGGGACACCGTCCGGCTCGGCTGGGAGCAGCAGTCGTCGGTCACCCAGCAGGTCAGGATCACCGCGCTGGTCGACGCCCTTCCCGGCGACGAGCGCACCCGGGGCCACCTGTTGCTCGACCTGCGTTCCCTGGCCGCCGCCCGCGCGGCCGTCGGACTGGAGCCGCCCGGCGACAGCCGCTGGTGGCTGCGCTCCTCGGACCCGGTGGCGACCCGGGCCGCCGCCGGGGCGCGCGGCGAGCTCGGCCGGGTGGAGAGCACGCGCACGGTGGCCGAGGGCCTGCGGGACGACGCCTTCCGGACCGGCCTGCGCGGAGCCTGGCTGCTGGTGCTGGCCACCGCGCCGCTGTTCGCGGTGACGGCGCTCACCCTGCACACGGTGGGCGCGGCCCGGGCCAGGCGACGGGAGTTCGCCGTGCTGCGCGCCCTGGGGGTGCGCAGCGGCGACCTAGTCGGCCTGCTGCGCGCCGAACAGGTGGCGGTGACCGCCCTGCCCGTGCTGCTCGGCGGTCTGCTGGGCCTGCTGCTCACCGCACTGCTGCCGCTGGTCGTGCTGGACGACGCGGCCCGGCCGCTCTATCCGGCGCTGCTGGCCGGGCCCGGCCGGCCCGGTGCCGTGCTCACGGCGCTCGGCAGCGGGGTGCTGCTCACGGTGGCGGTGCTGGTGCTCACCCGGCTGCTGGCGCGGGTGGACCTGGTCCGGGTGCTCCGGGCGGGGGAGGACGGATGAGCCGGGCAGTGGAGGGGGCCACCGCGAGCGGCGCGGTGGCGGGGACGGACCGGATCGGTACGGCGGCCAGCCGAACTCCATGATGGTGCCCGGCACGTCGCCCAGCATGCGGTACAGCTGGTCCATGGACAGCAGGTCGGCCAGCTGGTGGCGGCGCATGTAGAC
>NZ_JBSGEL010000178.1:0-2155 GCF_053602875.1 Kitasatospora sp. NPDC004289
CGGACGCCGTCGCGGGCCCGGCCGGCGGCCCGGCGGGCGGTCTGGTCGGCTGGCGCACCGTCAAGCTGGCGGACGGCCGGTTCCGGGGCGAGGACGTGGCGGGCCGTCAGGTCTTCCTGCCCGAGGACGCCGAGGCGCCCGACGCGCTGGTGGTCTTCCCCGGGGCCGAGCGGCCCGTCGCGGTGACCCGCAGCAGCTACCGGGCCCAGCTCCGCCGCGAGGACGGCCTCCTGCTGGCCGAGCTGCGCACCGACGACCTGCCGGGCGAGTTCGCCGAGGGCACGCCGCTGCTGCCGCCGATGCGGTTCTGGCACCACCTGCGCCCGCGCGACGAGGCGGGCTCGCTCGCGCTGCGCGCGATGGACCGGGCCACCGCCTCCTCGCTCCTCAAGGTGGCGGTGGCGGCCGACGGTGACCGGCCGGGCGACCTCACGGCCGCGCTGGCCGTGGTGCTGCCCCAGGTGACGCACCACGCCCTGCGCTCCGGCCTGGCCGGCGTGCTGCGCTACGCGGCCCGTCAGCAGGCGGTGCTGGACCAGGTGGCGGTGCGGCTCACCGAGCAGCTGGACGGCGGCGGCGCGGCCGAGGCCGCGCCGAGCGGCCCGGCCGACGAGCTCCTCTCGAGGGCGCTCAGCGGCACCGGCCTGCTCTCCCGCTGGTGGGGCCGGAACGCCACCCACTACGTGGCGGGCCAGTTCGCCTTCCTGACCGCGGCCGCCCTCCCGGAGTCGCCCGCGCGGCCCGCCGGCACCCTGCACGTGGACGCCGCGGAGGCGCCGTACGAGTCGGTGGACTGGCTGCGGCTGCCGGAGCTCGCCGAGGCCGCCGCGGTGCGGGCCGCCACGGCACCGAACGCCGAGCAGCGGGAGGCGGCCGCCTGGTTCGCCGGGCAGCTGGCGGGGCTGGGTCTGACCGGCGCGGCGCCGCAGTGGCGCAAGGCCGTGCTGGAGCTGGCGGGCAGTCAGCTGCTCGACTCCGACGGGAGCCACCGCAGCGGCACCGGCGACGCGCTGCTGGCGCTCGGCGGCGGGGCCTTCCTGCTGTTCGCCGACAGCACCCAGCGGACGGACGGGTCGACCCTGTCCACCGTGCTGTTCCACGACCCGGCGCGGCGCTTCGAGGTGCCCGCGCCGTACGAGGTCCGCTCGATCGGCGCGGTGGGCACCGGCGGCCCGGAGGGCACGGTGGCGGCCGTCCTCGCCTTGGCGGCCGAGCGCGGCCCGGCGCCCTGGCGACCGGAGGCGGCCGAGCGGTTCGCCGAACTGACCGGCGTCACCCCGACCCTGGCCGCCCTGGTGGTGGCCGGGCTGCCCCAGGTGGACTCGCACGACCGGAACTTCCTGGACGGCGGGGCCCGTGCCCTGCTCGGGCTGAAGGTGGCCGAGGCCGCCGTGGCCCGGGACGAGCTGCGGGCGGTGGCGACGGAGACCCGTCAGCACCTGATCCGCGCCCTGCTGCCGGCCGACCCGGCCGCGCTCTGGGAGGGCGGCCCGGACGTCGAGGCCGTCGCGGCGGTCTGGGTGCAGGCGCTCGGCCGCCGGCTGGCGGTGCCCGAGGCGCTGCTGGCCGACGCGGCCAAGGGCCTGCGGACCCCGTGGGCGGCCAACCAGGCGATCGCGGCGGTGCTGGAGCCGGACGCGGCCGAGGAGTTGACGAAGGACCTGGACTGGACGGTGCGCGGCGACCGCTGCGTGCCGGTCGAGTCCGGTGCGGCCGGCTTCACCGCCAACGTGCTGACCGGCGCGCTGGCCGCCGCCGCCTGGCTGGCCCACCGGCTGCCCGCCGGTGACCCGCTGCGCGCCGCGCTGCCGGCCGCACTGGCCGCCGTCCGGGCCCGGCTGGCCCACCCGGGGCTGATCCTGGACTTCGGACGGTACGTCAGCCTGCCGGACTTCAAGAAGTCGGCGGGCGCGCCGACCGAGGTCGGCGAGGGCTACGAGCGCTACGGCGCGGTCGTCATGGCGACCCACGACAGCCAGCCCGCGCCGGGCATCCGCACGGCGCTGCTGGACGCGGCCGGGCAGGACCCGTACCTGCCGGTGCTGCGCGGCGACGGCAAGCCCTTCGCCGCCGAGGTGGCGCTGCGGCTGGCCGCCTCCGCGGACTTCGCCGCGCTGCTGGCCGACCAGGGCGCCCCGGCGGCCGGCGAGCCGGG
>NZ_JBSGEL010000179.1:0-2041 GCF_053602875.1 Kitasatospora sp. NPDC004289
ATATCTGGCGTTGACTTTTGGCACGCTGTTGAGTTCTCAAGGAACGGTCGCTTCCTTCGGTCCGCCTTCCAGCGGGCCCTCCGGGCGCTTCGTTCTTTCGTGTTTCAAGCTTATCAGACGCTTTCGTCCGACTCGCTTCCGTCTTCTGCGACCTCACGGCCTGTCCGACGTTTCAAACTCTAGCCGATCCCCGCTCCGAAAAGCGAATCCAGCCGCAATCCATATAAACGCACACGACAAATAGACCCAGCCCGCAAAAAGCACAGACTAGTTCCGAGCGGAAGTGGTGTTCCAAGGATTGGCCGCCCCGGGACCGTCCACACAGAACGCGTGTCCGGTGCTCCCTGCCGAGCGACTAGAGAACACTACCTTCGTCGCCATCCGAAGGCAAACATCCTCCAAGGGCCCTGCTCGGCACCCTCTTGAGCGATCGCTCAAGGTCTGCCACCATGGCGCCACCGCCTTGAGCGATCGCTCAAACCGCAACCGCCGGCCTGCCCAGGAGTACCCGTGCCTCAGATCGCCACCGCCCCCACCACGACCACCTCCGCCGCCCGCGCGTCGATATTCCGGAGCGCCCTCGGCTCGGACTTCGACCGGCTGCACCCCGAACTCCAGCGCCGCTTCGGGTTCTCCAGTCGGGACGGGATCGCCTGCATCGGCACCGGCCGGATGGACCGGGTGTGGCACGGGTCCCGCCTGGTGAAGCAGGCCCTCCGACTGGGGAGCGGCTGCAACATCCTCTTTCCGGAGAGCGGGCGCGACGTCGCCTTCACTATCGCGAACTACGCGTACCGGGACGGGTACGGCCGGGAGACGGTCACCTTCGTCCGGACCTTCCAGTTCACCCGTCCCCGCCGGTTCGACGCGACGATGATCGCCTCCGAGCGACCGAACACGGTCATCGACTACCTGGGGACGCACCAGCACCTGGCGGTCGACCTGGAGTTGCAGGTGACTCCGGCCGGCGGGTTGGTGATCACCTCGGGCGACCAGCGGGTGTCGGCACTGCCGGGCTCGCCGCGGTGCCCAGGGGTGCTGACGGGGCGGGCCCGGGTGCACGAGTGGTTCGACGAGGAGGCGGAGCGGTTCCGGATCGAGGTGAGGGTGACCAATCCGGTGGTCGGTGCGGTGATGGGGTACCAGGGGTCGTTCACCACCGAGTACATGGACGTCGCGGACCGCGCGGGGGTGCCGACGTACGTGCGGCCGGTACGGGAGCAGTGGCGGAGTTGAGGGCAAGGAGAGGAGCGAGGACTGCGGGGCGGGCGGGGAAAGCGATGCGAGTCAGCGCGCCTGAACGGGCCTCGGGCTGCCCGGGGCGGCTCCCACTACGCTGCTCGGCATGAGCGACACGCGTGAGCGACTGATGGAAGCGGCCGTCTCCGCGATCAGGCGGCACGGAATCGCGGGCGTCTCGGCGCGCAGCATCGCCACCGAGGCGGGGGCCAACCAGGCGCTGGTCTTCTACCACTTCAAGACGGTCGAGGGACTGCTCGCCGCCGCCGCGCTCCGTGAGACCGGTCTGCGGCTCGAGCGCTACCGGCCGCGGCTCGAGCAGGCCGGCTCGCTGCGCGAGCTCCTCCGGCTCGGCCGGGAGCTGCACGAGGAGGAGCGGGACCGGGGGAACGTGGCACTGCTGGGGCACTTCCTGGCGGGGGCCGCCGCCTACCCGGCGCTGGCGACCGCTTCGGCGGAGGCGCTCGGGCTGTGGAGTGCGGAGGTCGAGCGGGTGCTGACGCGGATCTTCCTGGGCCACCCGCTGGTGGAGGTCCTCGACGTACCGGGGCTGGCCAAGGCCGTCTCCGCCTCCTTCGTCGGTCTGGAGCTGTACGAGGGGGTGGATCCTGACGGGGCGTCGGCCGCCTTCGACGCGCTGGACCGGATGGGCGCGCTGGTGGAGGTGGTGGACGGGCTCGGGCCGGTGGCCGCGCGCGCGTTCAAGGCCACGCTTCGGCGCAGCTCCGCCCGGACGGGTCGCGAGGGCTGAGGCCGGCAGCAGGTGACACGACGGCGGCCCGCCCCCACTGTGGGGGCGGGC
>NZ_JBSGEL010000180.1:0-1991 GCF_053602875.1 Kitasatospora sp. NPDC004289
CGTGTCGAACGCCACCACCGGCCCGAGCTCCACTCCGGTCAGCCCGGTCTCCTCCGCCAGCTCGCGCAAAGCCGCGTCGCGCAGCTCCTCGCCGGCCGACGGCACCGGCTGGGCGGAGGGCGTGGGCCTGCTGCTCGTCGAGCGGCTCTCCGACGCGCGGCGCCACGGGCACGAGGTGCTGGCGGTGCTGCGCGGCAGCGCCGTCAACCAGGACGGCGCCTCCAACGGCCTGACCGCGCCGAGCGGCCCGTCCCAGCAGCGCGTCATCCGGCAGGCGCTGGCCCAGGCGGGCCTCGCCGCCCACGAGGTGGACGCGGTGGAGGCGCACGGCACCGGCACCACGCTGGGCGACCCGATCGAGGCCCAGGCCCTGATCGCCACCTACGGGCAGGAGCGCGACGCCGAACGCCCGCTCTGGCTCGGCTCGGTGAAGTCCAACATCGGCCACAGCCAGGCCGCGGCGGGTGTCGCGGGCGTGATCAAGTCGGTGCTGGCGATCCGCCACGGCGTGCTGCCGCGCACCCTGCACGTGGACGAGCCGTCCCCGCACGTCGACTGGTCGGCGGGCACGGTACGGGTGCTGACGGAGGACCAGCCCTGGCCCGCGGTGGACCGTCCGCGCCGGGTCGGCGTCTCGGCCTTCGGGGTCTCCGGCACCAACGCGCACGTGATCATCGAGCAGGCGCCGGAGGAGGCTGCGGTGGTCGTAGCCGCCGAGGCCCCGGCCGTGCTGCCTTTCGTGCTATCCGCGCGGACGCCGGAGGCCTTGGTGGCCCAGGCCGACCAGGTCGCCGAACTCGCCTCGACGGCCGACCCGTCGGCGGTCGCCCAGTCGCTGGTGACCGCGCGGGCCGCGCTGGAGGAGCGCGCGGTGGTGCTCGTTGGCGTCGAGGCGCTGCGCGCGCTGGACGGCCCCGGGGTGGTGCGCGGGACGGCCGGCTCCGGTGGTCTGGCGTTCCTGTTCTCCGGGCAGGGCAGTCAGCGGGTGGGCATGGGGCGGGAGTTGTACGCCGCCTTCCCGGTCTACGCGCAGGCCTTCGACGCGGTGGCCGAGGCGCTCGGCCTGCCGCTGGCCGAGGTGATCGAGAGCGGCGAGGGTCTGGACGAGACGGGGTGGACGCAGCCGGCACTGTTCGCGGTGGAGGTCGCGCTGTTCCGGCTCTACGAGTCCTGGGGCGTGCGGCCGGACCTGCTGGCCGGGCACTCGATCGGTGAGCTGGCCGCCGCCCACGTGGCGGGGGTGCTCTCGCTGGCCGACGCCGCCGCGCTGGTGGCGGCCCGGGCCCGGCTGATGCAGGAACTGCCGGGCGGCGGTGCGATGGTGGCGGTCGAGGCCACGGAGGCGGAGGTCCGCGAGGTCCTCGTGCTTGGTGCCGAGATCGCGGCCGTGAACGGCCCGCGCTCGGTGGTGGTCTCCGGTGACGCCGAGGCGGTGGCCGCCGTCCGCGAGCGGTTCGCCGACCGCCGCACCAAGCAGCTGAAGGTCAGTCACGCCTTCCACTCCGCTCACCTGGACGGCATGCTGGCCGACTTCGGCCGGGTGGCCGCCCTGCTCAGCTACAGTGCGCCGCAGATCCCGGTGGTCTCCAACCTGACCGGTCGGATCGCCACCGCCGCCGAGCTCACCGACCCGCAGTACTGGGTCCGCCAGGTCCGGGAAGCGGTCCGCTTCGCCGACGTGATCGGGGAGTTGGCCGCCGAGGGCGTCACCACCTTCGTCGAGCTCGGACCCGACGGCACGCTCAGCGGCCTGGTCGGCACCATCCTGGAGGAGCCCGTCACGGCCGCCGCGCTGCGCCGCGACCGCGAGGAGACCGAGACCGCCCTGACGGCGCTGGCCCGGATCCACGTCCAGGGCCACCAGGTCGACTGGGCCGCGCTGTTCGGCGGCGGCCGCCGCCCGCAACTCGACCTGCCCACCTACCCGTTCCAGCGCCGCCGCTACTGGCTGGAGCCCGCTCGCCGCACCGCCGACGCCGGCGGCCTGGGCC
>NZ_JBSGEL010000181.1:0-1647 GCF_053602875.1 Kitasatospora sp. NPDC004289
TCACCGTCTCCCCGACCCCGAAGTACCGCGCCACACCCTCCGTCGTGATGTGCACCCCGTCCGGCATCAGCACCAGCGCCCCCGGCGCGGCCCGCTGCTCGCGGTGAGCAGCGGGCCGGTGCCGCAGCGGGTCGAGGCCCTTCTCGGTCCGGTGCCGGTGCGGCCCGAGGCGGCCTCCGCCCGGGCCTCCGCTCTCGGCCTCGTGCTGGCGGTGGTCACGTGCGCCGTCGCGGCCGTCGCCGTCGCCTACGGCCTCCACGAGTACGTCGAACTCGCCGCCGAGGTGATCCGGGCCCGCTGACCGCCGATCGGGACGCAGGTGTGGTGAGCCTGGGCTCACTTCGCGCACCGGCCGTCGAGGGAACTGCCGGCACACGGCCCGGGCAGCCGAACCGTCACTGCCGTGTCCGGACGCGCAGGGCCTGGACGGACCAGTCGAGCACCGGTGCCAGACTCTCCGGGGCCGACCAGCCGTTGACCACCGCGAGGAGCTGGAGGTACCGCTCCCGGCGGGGGTCGTTCACGCTCTCCAGTCGAGTCACCAGCCGCCGGCGGAGCTCGACGTCGTCCGGGCGGCCGAGGAGGTGCGCGTAGTGCGCCGTGAGCGCCGCCACGATCGGATCGGCCCGGGGCGAGGCCGGGTCGATGCCGGCCGTCAGGGCCGGGCCGACCTGGTCGCGGACGGCTGCCGCGATGTCGCGGCGCGGGATCGTCGTGCCGCCGAGGGCCTGCTCGGCTGCCTGCTCCTCGGCCATCCGTCGCACGGCGGCGCGGAAATCCGGGTCCAGGGACAGTTCGGCCAACTCCATCCAGGCCTGGACCTGTTCCTCCTCCGGGTTGTCGGGCAGCTCGGGGGTCATCGAGCGCATGGCCCCCGCGAACGCGGGGGCGGCGTCGAGACCGCCGAAGACGGCGTCGAGGAAGTCGCCGATCAGACGTCGGCGTCCGTCCTCGGAGAGCTGGGCCAGTCGGTGCATGTGTTCCGTCTCCTCGGGTGTGGACCCGCGCTCGGCCACCGCCGTCAGCACCGCGCGCCGCAGGCTGAGGACGCGGATCTGCACGGCCAGTGCTTCGGCGTGCGCCGCGGCGACTTCGGGGAGCGCGAGCTCGCGGTCCACGACCTTGCGGATCGTGGGGAGGTCCAGTCCCAGCTCGCGCAGGGTCCGTACGAGGTCCAGGCGTGCGACGGCGTCGATGGTGTAGCGGCGGTAGCCGGCCGGGCTGCGGTCGGTCGGCGCCACGATTCCGCGATCGGAGTAGAACCGGATGGTCTTCACCGTGAGACCGGTCCGCCGAGCGAGCTCGCCGATCGAGTAGAGCGTGTCGCCGTCCATGCCCCCACCTTCGTGTCTCCCCCTGATGGAGACTCAAGCCCCTTCGCCTGCCGGTAGCCAACCACTCCTCGTCCGTGGGCACGCCCGGATGGATCGTGTGGTGACTACGGCGATGTAGACGGATGGCCGACCCCTGAACTAAGGTACGCCTAACCTAATGTCGTCCCTATGGGCGGCGACCTGCTCGTTTCTCGATGCCGATCCACCCGTGGAGTCCTCTGATGTCCGTCCGCCGTTCGCACCTCGCCGCGCTGCTCACCGTCGCCGTGGCCGGAGTCGCGCTGACCGCGTGCACCGAGCAGAAGAAGGACGT
>NZ_JBSGEL010000182.1:0-1634 GCF_053602875.1 Kitasatospora sp. NPDC004289
CGAAGCCAGTCGCGGCGGCCGCCATCGACAGCCAGGTCCACAGCGGCCAGCCGTCCTCCTGACCCTGGTTCAGCGGTAGCACGAGCAGGGCGCAGCTCCGCCCAGCCGGTGCCGTCGGCGGCGGCCGCGAAGGCCTTGCAGCGGCCGTCGGGCGACATGGCCCGCTGGCGGGAGAACTCCACGAAGGTGGTCGGGGTGGTCATCAGCAGCACGCCGCCCGCCACCGCCAGGTCGGACTCCCCGGCCCGCAGCGACTGTGCGGCCAGGTGGAGCGCGACCAACGAGGAGGAGCAGGCGGTGTCCACGGTGACGGCCGGGCCCTCGAAACCGAAGGTGTAGGAGATCCGGCCCGAGGCCACCGAGCCCGCGTTGCCGATCCCCAGGTACGCCTCCAGCTCCTTCGGCACCTGCTGCCCGGCGCCCGCGTAGTCGCGGCCGGAGATGCCGGCGAAGACGCCGGTGCGGCTGCCGCGCAGCGCGGTCGGGTCGATGCCGGCCCGCTCGAAGGCCTCCCAGGTGGTCTCCAGCAGCAGCCGCTGCTGGGGGTCGATCGCGGGCGCCTCGCGCGGCGGGATCCCGAAGAACTCGGCGTCGAACTCGCCGATGCCGTCGAGGAATCCGCCGTGCTTGGAGTACGAGGTGCCGGGCCGGTCCGGGTCGGGGCTGTAGAGCGACCCCAGGTCCCAGCCGCGGTCCGCCGGGAACTCGGTGAGCGCGTCCACGCCCTCGCTGACGAGGCGCCACAGGTCCTCGGGCGAGGCGACCCCGCCGGGGTAGCGGCAGGCCATGCCGACGATCGCGATCGGGTCCTCGTCCAGGTCCGCGAGCCGTACGGCGGGCGTCTCGGCGAGCTCCTCGGCGCCCCACAGCTCGGTGGCCAGCCAGTCGGCCAGGGCGGCGGGGGTCGGGTGGTCGAAGACCACGGTGGCGGGCAGGCGGCGGCCGGTGGCCGCGCCCAGGCGGTTGCGGAACTCGACGGCGGTGAGCGAGTCGAAGCCCTGCTGGCGGAAGGCCTTGGCCGGGTCGATCGCCTCGGCCGAGCCGTGCCGCTGCACGGCGGCGGCCTCGGCGCGGACCAGGGCCAGCAGGCTGCGGCGCCGCTCGGCGGCGGTTAGGGCCGCCAGACGGGCCGTCAGCTCGCCCTCGGCGGCCGGTGCGGCGGCGGCCGAGGGCTCGGCCGTGCGGCGGACCAGCTCGGCGGCGATCGGGTGGCGGCGGCCGTGGAACAGCACGGGCCAGTCGGCGTCCACCACCACCAGGGTGGTGTCACCGTGGTCCAGCGCCTGGCCGAGCAGCTCGACGGCCTGCACCGGCGGCAGCGAGACCAGGCCGTGGCGCAGCAGCTGCTCCTCGGCCCCGTCGGCGGCGATGCCGTCCCCCGCCCAGTGGCCCCAGGCGATCGAGGTGGCCGGCAGGCCGGCGGCGCGGCGGCGCTCGGCGAGGGCGTCCAGATAGGCGTTGCCGGGTGCGTAGTTGCCCTGGCCGGGGATGCCGCACAGACCGGCCACCGAGGAGAACAGCACGAAGGCGGAGAGGTCCCCCGGCAGATCGTCCCCATCCCCAACCGGAACCACGTACGCGACCAAGCGCTTGTCCCCTGGCACGTCCTCACGCACCACCACCGCGGCCTGCGC
>NZ_JBSGEL010000183.1:0-1625 GCF_053602875.1 Kitasatospora sp. NPDC004289
CTAGTGGCTCGTCTCGGTTCCTTGGCCGGGTAATTGATCCTTCGTCTGTTGCGCGGCAGGCTGCTTCCAGGTTGTGATCGCGGAGGTGGTTGTGGGGCGTCGTCCGGGAGTGTTCGTCCGGCCGGTGGGCATGGAGGAGGGGCGTCGGCTGCAGCGGATCAGCCGGACCGCGAAGGATCCGGTGAGGTTGCGGCGGGCGATTGTGGTGATGATGTCCGCGCAGGGCCAGTCGGTGCCGGACATCACCTCGTTGATGCAGGTCAGCGCCGACTATGTGCGCGACGTCATCCACGCGTTCAACGAGCGGGGGTTCGAGGCACTGGACCCAAAATGGAGCGGGGGACGCCCCAGGACGATCAGCAGCCAGATGCGTGAGCACATCTGCCTGATCGCCCGGACGTCCCCCGCCGACTGGAAAATCACGGCGTTCTCCACCTGGAGCCTGACCAAGCTCGCCCAGCACCTGGTCCAGCAGGCCGTCGTGCCGGCGGTCAGCCGCGAGACACTGCGGCGGATACTGCGCGAGGGCAAGGTCTCCTGGCAGACCACCACGACCTGGAAGTCCTCGAACGACCCGGACTTCATCGCCAAGATGCACCGGATCCTGGCACTCTACGACTCCCCGCCCATCGACGGCCGGGTGGTCTGCGTGGACGAGTTCGGGCCGCTCAACCTCATGCCCCGCAAGGGCAAAGCATGGCGCCCGCACCGCTCACCACGCCGGCTGCGGGCCACCTACAACCGCTACGACGGCGTGATGCACATGCTCGCCGCCCTCGACCTGGCCACCGGCAAGCTCTACTACCGCATCCGTCCCCGCAAACGCTGGCGTGAGTTCCTGGCCCTGCTCAAGTCCCTGCGCAGCCGCTGGCCCGGCGAGAAGCTCTATGTCGTCCTGGACAACTTCTCCCCGCACAAACACCCCAACATCCGTGCGTGGACCGCGGAGAACGACGTTCATCTGGTCTTCCTGCCGACCTACGGATCCTGGCTGAACTGGATCGAGTCCGAGTTCGCCGCCCTGCGCTACTTCGCCCTCAACGGCACCGACCACCGCAGCCACGCCGAACAGAACGCCGCCATCAACGCGTACATCCGCTGGCACAACACCCGCTCCCGGCCAAAGACCAACTTCGCCCCCGACTCACCGATCCGCACCTGGGCCCAGTACCCGACCCTGGCCGCCTGACGCGCAACGCCGACGCGCGCTACAGCTCCACGATCCGCTCGGCAGCGAAGCGATCCGATGCCGATCCGTACCGCAACACGACGCTCGCCGGGCGCAAGGGCAGGCCACGCAGGACAGGTTCCATTACGGCGAAGAGCGCATCGGCGTCGTGCCCGTAGGCGAAGAGCAGCACCTCACCGCTCCCGAACTCGTCGCCGTCGAACTCGCCGACGCCGGCTCGTTCAATCACCTCGGTCAGGAGCTTCTGGGCCGCGCGGACGGCCGTCCGATCATCCGCCTCGCCGAACCCATCGCCGGTCAGTCGATACCGCGCAATCACCGCGTGCTCGACGTTCCCATCCGCACCACCATCAGCCGCATGAACCATGCGGAAACAGTCTCACCCCGCACTGACCATCAGCTGTTCCCCGTCCAAAGATCCGAGCCAAGCCACTAG
>NZ_JBSGEL010000184.1:0-1576 GCF_053602875.1 Kitasatospora sp. NPDC004289
CAAGGAGGTGGGAGTGCTCATCTCGAAGCAGGCTTCCCGCTTAGATGCTTTCAGCGGTTATCCCTCCCGAACGTAGCCAACCAGCCATGCCCTTGGCAGGACAACTGGCACACCAGAGGTTCGTCCGTCCCGGTCCTCTCGTACTAGGGACAGCCCTTCTCAACACTCCTACGCGCACAGCGGATAGGGACCGAACTGTCTCACGACGTTCTAAACCCAGCTCGCGTACCGCTTTAATGGGCGAACAGCCCAACCCTTGGGACCTACTCCAGCCCCAGGATGCGACGAGCCGACATCGAGGTGCCAAACCATCCCGTCGATATGGACTCTTGGGGAAGATCAGCCTGTTATCCCCGGGGTACCTTTTATCCGTTGAGCGACGGCGCTTCCACAAGCCACCGCCGGATCACTAGTCCCGACTTTCGTCCCTGCTCGACCCGTCGGTCTCACAGTCAAGCTCCCTTGTGCACTTACACTCAACACCTGATTGCCAACCAGGCTGAGGGAACCTTTGGGCGCCTCCGTTACTCTTTAGGAGGCAACCGCCCCAGTTAAACTACCCACCAGACACTGTCCCTGATCCGGATCACGGACCCAGGTTAGACATCCAGCACGACCAGAGTGGTATTTCAACGACGACTCCACCCAAACTGGCGTTTGGGTTTCAAAGTCTCCCACCTATCCTACACAAGCCGAACCGAACACCAATATCAAGCTATAGTAAAGGTCCCGGGGTCTTTCCGTCCTGCTGCGCGAAACGAGCATCTTTACTCGTAATGCAATTTCACCGGGCCTATGGTTGAGACAGTCGAGAAGTCGTTACGCCATTCGTGCAGGTCGGAACTTACCCGACAAGGAATTTCGCTACCTTAGGATGGTTATAGTTACCACCGCCGTTTACTGGCGCTTAAGTTCTCAGCTTCGCCACGACGAATCGTGACTAACCGGTCCCCTTAACGTTCCAGCACCGGGCAGGCGTCAGTCCGTATACATCGCCTTACGGCTTCGCACGGACCTGTGTTTTTAGTAAACAGTCGCTTCTCGCTGGTCTCTGCGGCCGGCCCCAGCTCAAGGAGTAAATCCCATCACCAGTTCCGGCCCCCCTTCTCCCGAAGTTACGGGGGCATTTTGCCGAGTTCCTTAACCATAGTTCACCCGAACGCCTCGGTATTCTCTACCTGACCACCTGAGTCGGTTTGGGGTACGGGCCGCCATGAAACTCGCTAGAGGCTTTTCTCGACAGCATAGGATCATCCACTTCACCACAATCGGCTCGGCATCAGGTCTCAGCCTTAATGAGTGGCGGATTTGCCTACCACTCGGCCTACACCCTTACCCCGGGACAACCACCGCCCGGGCTGGACTACCTTCCTGCGTCACCCCATCGCTCAGCTACTACCACCTTGGTTCGACGGCTCCACCACTCCCCTTTGCCCGAAGGCTCCGGGGCGGCTTCACGGTCTTAGCATCAGAAGGTTCACCGTTGGCGCTTCAAAGCGGGTACGGGAATATCAACCCGTTGTCCATCGACTACGCCTGTCGGCCTCGCCTTAGGTCCCGACTTACCCTGGGCAGA
>NZ_JBSGEL010000186.1:0-1510 GCF_053602875.1 Kitasatospora sp. NPDC004289
CCACCATCAGCCGCATGAACCATGCGGAAACAGTCTCACCCCGCACTGACCATCAGCTGTTCCCCGTCCAAAGATCCGAGCCAAGCCACTAGGTGGTTGGGCACCGGCTGCCCGGCCACGGCGAACAGGTCGGCAGCATGCAGGCCGAGCACCGGCCCGAGACCCCTCAGCAGCGAATCGGCCGGCCGCTGCCCGTCGAGCGCGGCCCGCAACTCCTCCAGGCTCACGTTCCCTGGCGCCGAGATCTCGAAGGCATCGAGCGATCGCCGTTCCAACAGGCGTGCCAAGTAGCACGCCGAGCCCCGCCACTTCTGCCATTCCGTCAGCCTATCGACGTACGGCCACCTGAACTGAGTTGCCAACTGGGAAGATTGGGACCGCCCGGCCCCCAGCTACCGAGGAGCGGACAGCACCTCGTAGCTTCTGGTTGTGGGTCGGGCTCGAGCATCGGCTGACCCCCACGTGCGTGGGGAGGACCGCGCGTCTCACGTCGGGCACGTGCGGTGGGCCGGCTGACCCCCACGTGCGTGGGGAGGACGTGGAGATCTGCCCGGACTCCTGGTCGAAGGTCGGCTGACCCCCACGTGCATGGGGAGGACCCCCCTCGTTGGTCTGTGCGGCAGGCGAACCGCGGCTGACCCCCACGTGCGTGGGGAGGACTCGAAGACCGCGAAGGTCTCCTTCCCGCCGTCCGGCTGACCCCCACGTGCGTGGGGAGGACTCACCGGTGAGGCGTCCGTTCCGCTGACGTTGCGGCTGACCCCCACGTGCGTGGGGAGGACGGGACCAGTTGGGTCGTGGCCGTGTCGTAGACCGGCTGACCCCCACGTGTGTGGGGAGGACGACCCGTTCACGATGGTCCCCCACTGGATCACCGGCTGACCCCCACGTGCGTGGGGAGGACACGGTGGAGACCGACGACGGCCAGAGCCACGTCGGCTGACCCCCACGTGCGTGGGGAGGACCCTTCGCGACCTGCGGCGCGACAGTGTCTTTGCTGTTTCTTTGCCCTGGCGGTTGGTGGTGCTGTGTTGTCAAGGAGCGGTGGTCATCGTGCCATGGCGCCCTGACGGTTCGGCTCGGAATGCACCATGTCATGGCTGCTTCTCGGATGCTGTCGGTTTCGGCGTTGGCCGGGTCGGGCTTCAGCTACCCGGCTGTTCGGGACTCAATGACCGCTTGCGAGAGGAGGGGAGGATGGTGGTGTGGTGGTGGTTCGTGTGTCGGTGGTGAGCGCGATGATCGAGGGGCGCCAGGAGCAAGCTCTGGCCCAGTGCAACGACAGCGAGCTAGAGCGTCCCAGGGCCGTGATGATCTGTGAGGGTCTCGCGGCTGACCTGGCCGTAGGAGCGGCGGTCGCTGTAGGGAGGATCCCGTTGTGACGACTCATCCGCGTGGCCCGCAGGGCCAGCGTCCTGGCTGCGTAGGTGAAAACGGAGAGCGAGTATCGGTGAGTTCTGGCAGCGGTTCATGATCGAGATACCGGGAGATGTCGGTGAGAACCGAGAGC
>NZ_JBSGEL010000187.1:0-1475 GCF_053602875.1 Kitasatospora sp. NPDC004289
GGCGCGGGCTGGTGCTGCTGCGGGGACGGCGTCGTCGCGGCCGGACGCGTCGACACGGGCTCCGGCGCGCTCTCGTGACGCGGCGTCGGCACCTCCGCCGACGGCGTGTGCGCGGGCTGCGGAACCGGACCCGCCTCCGAGGGGCGCACCGGCCCCAGCGTCGGCGCGGGCGACTCCTGCGACGGACGGGGCGCAGCGGGCGACTCCTGCGCGGGCCGCGACGGAGCCGGATCGTGATCCGGCGTGCGCGACGGACCATCGTTCGCCGCAGGACGGGTCGAACCAGGGTCATGGTCAGGCGTCCGCGACGGACCGTCGTTGGCGGCGGGCCGCGTCGAGCCCGGGTCATGGTCAGGCGTGCGCGACGGACCATCGTTGGCGGCCGGCCGCGTCGAGCCCGGGTCGTGGTCGGGCGTGCGCGACGGACCATCGTTGGCGGCCGGCCGCGTCGAACCCGGGTCATGGTCGGGCGTACGCGACGGACCATCGTTCGCCGCAGGCCGCGTGGAACCCGGGTCGTGGTCAGGCGTCCGCGCCGGACCATCGTTCGCGGCAGGCCTGGTGGAGCTGGGGTCGTGGTCCGGCGTGCGGGTCGGGCCGGAGTTGTCCGGCGTCGAACGGCCGTCCGGCGCGGGGGTGTTGGTGCGCCCGCCCCCGTCGTCGTTGCGGGCCGGGGGCGTGCTGTGCTCCGGCGTCACCGGCGTGCGCGAGGGACCGTCCGTCGCCGCGTCCGGACCCACCCGGGTACCGAACGGGTCCAACGCCGGAGACGGAGTCCGCGGCGAGGGAGAGGAATCACCACCCGGCTGCTGCGAAGGCGACGGCGTGTGGCTCGGCGCCGTGCTCGTCGGCGTCGGCGTCGGCGTCGGCGAACTGGTCGAGGACGGCCCCGAATCACGCGAGGTGGATCCGTCCCCCGACGACGTGTTGGACGTGCTCGACGGACTCGAAGTGGACGAGGACGGCGAAGAGCTCGACGACGGCGTGGAGCTGGACGACGAAGGTGAACTGGTCGAATTGGACGGGGAGTTCGACGTCGAGGACGGCGAGGTGTTGTTGTTCGACGAGCCCGCGTCGTTGTTGCCCGAGCCCGGATCGTCAGCACCACCGTTACGGCCCGCCGCGTTCTCCAGACCGTTGCGCGCATGCCGCCCCGCCCGCGAACCCACCCCGTCCCGCAACGACTCCGTGAACGTCTGCCCCGAGTTCTTCACCGCATCCTTGAACTCGTCCGCCCCCGCCTTCCCCGTCCGCCCCAGGTCATAACCATCCTGCGCACCGAAGCCCTGGTTCACCGTCTGCGCGATCAAATCACTGATCATCGCCTGGACAGCCGAAACCACCGGCTCCTTCAACGTCTCCATGATCGCCTCGACCAGAGCCTGCCGAAGCTCCTTCAACAACCGCCGCACGATGGCCTTCGTCGCCAACGTCGCCCCGGCCGCCCCCAACTCCGACAACCCCAACGTGAACGG
>NZ_JBSGEL010000188.1:0-1304 GCF_053602875.1 Kitasatospora sp. NPDC004289
CGACTCACTTCGACCTGCAAGATCAAGTATGGGCAGGCTTGGCAGCCGGAGACTGGCTGAGTCAACGTTGAAACGGGACGGGTCCGGCGTCAGCAGAGGTGCCACCACAGGCCAATGATGGCCGGGGGACTGGAAAAGGCCAGCAGGACGAGGCCGCCGAGGATGTCGATCCGGGAGCTCTCGCTGAAGGACTTGGGACTACGGGGGTCGTAGAACACGCTGATCGTGTCCGGGGGCGTGAACTCGTTGATACGGGCGGACGACTCACCTTCGACTGTGGTGCCGCCCGGGGGCGTGAAGCGGACGATCGGGTAGATGTGCACGTCGCCGTCACCGTCCTCGTGCTCCCGCACTCCGATGACCTCCGCGTCGATGCGTATGCACCGGCTCTTGAAGCCGATCCCGAACCGTATCCACAGCACCCCCGCCACGCACCCGGTCACGCCGACGACGGTGACCAGCCACATCACTATCAGATCCCCCACAGGGCCATCGTAGAGGCGATGCCTCGACACCGATGAGTTGCCCAGCGTGCAGTCCTCTCGGACCCGGCTGCACGCGCGGCTCCCTGATCCGAACAGCACCCCCTAAGACCTGGCTGATACTTGATCTTGTGGCAGGTCGAGGTGAGTTGACGGACGCAGCGTGGGAGCAGATAGAGCCCTTGTTGCCGCTGGCGGACGGGCGTGGTCGTCCGTGGCGTGATCACCGTCAGGTGGTCAATGGTGTGCTGTGGCGGCTGCGGACAGGGGCTCCATGGCGCGACCTGCCTGAGCGGTACGGGCCGTGGCAAACCGTCTACGAGCGCTTCGCCCGCTGGGACACGGACGGCACGTGGGCAAGGCTGTTGAAGCAGGTCCAGGTCCGCGACGACTCGATGGGCCGGGTGGAGTGGACCGTCGCAGTCGACTCCACGATCAACCGGGCCCACCAGCACGCCGCCGGCGCACGCAAAAGGGGGCCGCAGACGGGGACGAACTGGAAGATCCGGGCCGCTCGCAGACACGCCAGGCGCTCGGCCGGTCCCGAGGCGGGCTGACCACCAAGGTCCACCTCGCTGTCGACGGCCGGGGCCTGCCGCTGTCGATCGTGCTCACGCCCGGCAATGTCAACGACGCCACCGAGTTCGCCCAGGTCCTCGACAAGATCAGCATCCCGCGCATCGCCACGGGCCGCCCGCGCACGACGCCGACGCGGGTGCTGGGCGACAAGGCCTACTCCAGCCGGGCGATCCGCCACCTGCTGCGGCGTCGGGGCATCGCCGCCACGATCCCCGAACGCCGCGACCAGGTTGCCAACCGCCA
>NZ_JBSGEL010000189.1:0-1182 GCF_053602875.1 Kitasatospora sp. NPDC004289
GACGTTCACGGAGTCGTTGCGGGACGGGGTGGGTTCGCGGGCGGGGCGGCATGCGCGCAACGGTCTGGAGAACGCGGCGGGCCGTAACGGTGGTGGTGACGATCCGGGTTCGGGCAACAACGACGCGGGCTCGTCGAACAGCAACAACACCTCGACTTCGAACTCCCCGTCCAGCTCGACCAGTTCACCTTCGTCGTCCACCTCCACGCCGTCCGCCACGAGCCCGTCCAGTACGCAGACCCCCTCGTCGAGCAACACCCCGGGGGACAACGGCAGCACGTCGCCGAGCAGCACCTCCTCCCGTCCGACGGGCACCGCTCCGGACAGCACCCCGACGAGCAGCCGTGACACCAGCACGCCGAGCCAGACGACCTCGCCTTCGCAGCAGCCGGGTGGTGATTCCTCTCCGGCCCCACGGACTCCGTCGCCGGCGTTGGACCCGTTCGGTACGCGGGTGGGTCCGGACGCGGCGAACGACGGCCCGTCGCGCACGCCGGACCACAGCACGCCGCCGGCCCGCAACGACGACGGGGGCGGGCGCACCAACACCCCTGCCCCGGAGGGCCGTTCGACGCCGGACAACTCCGGCCCGACCCGCACGCCTGACCACGACCCGGGTTCCACGCGTCCGGCCGCCAACGATGGTCCGTCGCACGCTCCCGACCGTGACCCGGGTTCCACCCGGCCGGCCGCCAACGATGGTCCGTCGCACACTCCCGACCGTGACCCGGGTTCCACGCGGCCCGCCGCCAACGACGGTCCGTCGCGTACGCCTGACCACGACCCGGGTTCGACGCGGCCTGCGGCGAATGACGGTCCGTCGCGCACGCCTGACCATGACCCTGGCTCGACGCGGCCGGCTGCGAATGACGGTCCGTCGCGTACGCCGGATCACGATCCGGCTCCGCCGCGGCCCGCGCAGGAGTCGCCCGCTGCGCCCCGTCCGGTGCAGGAGTCGCCCGCGCCGACGTTGGGGCCGGTGCGCCCCTCGGAGGCGGGCCCGGTTCCGCAGCCCGCGCACGTTCCGTCGGCGGAGGTGCCGACGCCGCGTCACGAGAGCGCGCCGGAGCCCGTGTCGACGCGTCCGGACGCGACGACACCGTCCCCGCAGCAGCACCAGCCCGCGCCGGAGCGCACCGCGCCGGCCGAGCCCGCCGGCACCGCCACCGACCCGCGCACCCA
>NZ_JBSGEL010000190.1:0-1072 GCF_053602875.1 Kitasatospora sp. NPDC004289
CGGAGCGCACCGCGCCGGCCGAGCCCGCCGGCACCGCCACCGACCCGCGCACCCATACCCCGGCACCGTCGCACAGCCCGGGCCCTGACGGCGCGTCGCCTTCGCCGTCGCGGGTGGACCCGCGGACCGCGTTCGCCAACGACCCCACCCCCAACCCGACACCGGCCTCGTCGGACCCGTCCTCCCCGGCGGGCACGCCCCGCCTGAACACCGCAGGACTGGGCGCGACCGCCACCGCACCCCCGCCCTCCTCGTCGGACCACCGCCCTAGCCCGGTCCCCACGGGCGACCCGACCCCCAACACCCCCGGCACGCCCAGCACCCCGGGCACCCCGGGCACCCCGGGCATGGCGGGTGGTGTCCCGCACACCGCCACCCCGCAGGCCGCCAACCCGAGCACTCCGTCGAGCCGCCCGACCGCTCCGCAGGCCCCGGCCGCGCCGACCGGTCCGGTGCCCTCGCAGCGCCGCCCCGAGTCCGACGGTCCGACGTTCGGCCCGCGTCCGGCCGCCGACCGCGGACCCGCCACCAACCGCCCGGACCCGCGCGCCGCCTACGCCAACCCCCGCCCCGACATCCCCTCCCGACTCAACCCCGACGGCCAGAACACCACCCCGAGGCCGGACAGCACGCCGCGCCCCGACCTTGGCAACCGCTTGAACCCGGACGGCCAGAACACCACCCCGTCGAAGCCAGACAGCACGCCGCGCCCCGACCTTGGCAACCGCCTCAACCCGGACGGGCAGCACGCCGCGCCGTCGAAGCCCGAGGCCACGCCGCGCCCGGACCTGGGCAACCGCCTGAACCCGGACGGCCAGAACACCGTGCCGAAGGCGGACAGCACCCCGCGCCCGGACATCGGCAACCGGCTCGACCCCACTGGCGACAACTCCCGCCCCGACGCGCCCCGTTCGCACGACGACGGCAAGCCCGACATCGGCAACCGCCTGGACCCCGAGGGCCACAACACCCACCGCACCGACGACGACGGCCACACGTCGAAGGAGCCCTACCGCCCCGCCACCGAGGACCGCCCCCAGGGCAGCCCCGGCGGACTCGACGACCCCTCACC
>NZ_JBSGEL010000191.1:0-1020 GCF_053602875.1 Kitasatospora sp. NPDC004289
CGAGGAACTGCGCGAATCGGAAGGCGGCTCACCTGCAACTGAGGCTCCGTCAGCCAGTTGCACGTGCTGCCGTCCCCCTTCGCGCAGTTCCTCGCGCCCCCGGTGTAACCACGTACATCCTCGCGCACCGGTGTGACCACGGAGGTCCTCGCGCCCGGCGTTACCTGGGCGGCAGGGGCGGGCGGCGGAGGTCGGGCCGGGGGGTGTCGGGGGGCGGGGGAGCGGCTGCCGGGTGTTCGGCCAGCAGGTCCAGGGCCAGCCGGACGGCGGTCTCCAGCTCCGTGTGCAGGTGCGCCGCCCACTCGTGCGGCCCCCGCACCACCGTGACGTCCGGCGCCACCCCGTGGTTCTCCACCGACCACCCGATCCCGCCCGTGAACCACGAGGCGTTCTTCGGCACGGAGATCTGCGTCCCGTCCCCGAGCGTGTGACGCCCGGTCATGCCGACCACCCCGCCCCAGGTGCGGGTCCCGACCACCGGCCCGAGCCCCAGTAGCCGGATCGCGGCGATGATGACGTCCCCGTCCGAGCTGGTTGCGTGGTCGGCCAGCGCCACCAGCGGCCCGCGCGGCGCGTCCCGCGGGTAGCGGACCGGCAGCCGCCCCCGGGCGTGGTCCCAGGCCAGCACCCGGCGGTTGAGCTTCTCCAGCACCAGCTCCGAGACGTTCCCGCCGGCGTTCCCCCGCACGTCCAACACCAGGGCGGGGTGGTCGAGTTCGCGCCGCAGGTCGCGGTTGAACTGGGCCCAGCCGGAGCCGCCGAGGTCAGGGATGTGCAGGTACCCGCACCGTCCGTCGCTCAACTCCCGTACCAGCTGCCGCCGTTTGGTCACCCAGTCCTGGTAGCGGATCGGCCGCTCGTCGGTCAGCGGGGTGACCGCGATCCGGCGTTCGGAGCCGTCGGCGGCGGTGCGGAAGGTCAGCTCCAGGCGTTGGTCATCTCGCCGGACTTCGGCCGATTCTGGCTCGGCCAGGCGCTGGCCAATCTGGCGGGCAAGGGCATCACCCTGCTGATCCCGCT